>CAXBRK010000029.1:0-20116 GCA_963978155.1 uncultured Phycisphaera sp.
ATCCCGCCTTTGTTGGGCGGGAAGCCGCGGGCCCCCTGCTGGCCGACGCCTTCACCCGCCTCGTTCCTGTGACCACTCCTCCCCCCATCCCTGAACCGTTGGCGGTGGAACGCCCCTATTCCTTCGATGAAGATCTTTCGGACCTCGTGGGGCCTCGGATCATCACGCCGGCCGAAGACCTGGTGATGGAATGCCAAGGCGCCTACCACCAACCGGTGCGTGGGGAAGGTGAAGGATTGCACTGGTTTTTGAACGGGAAGCGCTTCGAACTTGACGGCGAACACGTCCGCCTCGAGCCAGGCAGCCACCGGCTGGTGCTGGTGGATCAGCAGGGAAGACGTGATGTTCGCAAGATTGTCGTGCAGCAAGCACGGCGATCAGTCACCCGCTGACTCGTCACGCAAACTCGCGGCAATGGCCAATTCGTGCAAACGCATGGCGGTTTGGTCCAAACGCTCGCGGGCTTCCGCAAACGCATTGGCATCAACGCTTCTGGGGTCTTCTTGACCCTGCGCGACAAAGTCCGCAATTGTGGAGAGATGACGTTCCAATTCCTCTTGGTAGTTCGGCTCGAGGTCGGGCACGCGCCCCATGGCTTCGCGCGTCCATTTGGCATCCAGACCCGCCTGCACCACCAAATCCGCGACTCGATGCAAGTGCATGTCTGACTTGGCAAAGGTCAGACTCTCTTCTTCCATGCGATCAACTTCCGCGCGAGACAGGCCATGGCGAGCGGCCACTTGGACGCTGGCTCGTTTCCCACTGCGTCGCTCCACGGCCCGGACGGACAAAATGCCATCTGCATCCACCAAAAATTCAACTTCAACCTGCGGTATACCAGCGGGCATTGGCGGAAGTCCAGAGAGCTCAAAATCGGCAAGCAGTCGACAGTCTTGGGCCATCTCACGCTCGCCTTGCAGCACGCGCAATGCGATGTTGACTTGACCGTCTTCGCTGGTGGAGAACATCTCGGTGGCCTGCGCTGGCACCGAACTGTTGCGCATGATGAGTTTGGCCACTCCACCCCCGCGGGTTTCAATACCCAAGGACAACGGAATGACATCCAACAACAGCAGGCCCGGGTTGGTGCCCGCCAAAATCGCAGCTTGGACCGAGGCCCCCAGAGCCACCACCCGGTCGGGATCCAAGGCCACGTACGGTTCGGTCTGAAACGCGTCGGCCACCAAACGCCGAACCAGCGGCGTTCGGGTGGTCCCCCCCACCATGATCACCCGGTCAATCTTGGCGGGGTCCACCCCTGCATCTCGAACCGCTTCCTTGGCACACGACACTGCCCGCTGAACCACTGGGGTTGCCTGCGCTTCAAACCACTCACGGGTCAAGGATTCCTGGAAAACCCGTCCCTCGCCCAAATCCAATTGGATGGTGGCGGTGTCTTCGGCGGACAAGCGAATGCGGGCAGACTCGGCAAACAGTCGCAGCGCTTGTCGGGCCGCCGGAGGGAATGTCACCGAACCAAAGCGTTCTTCGATCAGCGCGGTGACATGATCCATCACAATGGCGTCAAGATCATCTCCGCCGAGCTGCGTGTCTCCTTTGGTGGCCAGCACTCTGAAGAAGCGCTCCTCCTCGGAACCCACGAGCTGCAACACCGAGGCGTCGAACGTGCCGCCGCCCAAATCAAACACCAACACCGTTCCGGCATTCTTGCCTAGCCCATAGGCCAAAGCTGCGGCGGTGGGTTCGTTGACCAGTCGCACAATGTCCAAGCCAGCCAAGCGTCCCGCATCTCGCACCGATTGACGCTGGGCGTCATCAAACCACGCGGGAACGGTGACCACCGCCCGCCCTACCGGCACACCGAGATCTGATTCGGCCCGCTCCCGAAGGACACCCAAGACCTTCGCTGCAATTTCTTCGGGCGTGACAAGTTGCCCATCAGGGCCTTGAATCGCGGCCAACCCTTGGTGGCCGGCGACAATGGAAAAGCCAAAGCGACCCGCTTCTGCTTCGACTTCAGCAAAAGTGCGTCCCAGCAGACGCTTGGAAGAGTGAATGGTGCGCTCAGGGAACAACACCGCATTGGCTCGAGCTGATTCGCCGACCGCCGCTTCCGCCCCCAACCGGACCACACTGGGCACAAGCTCGTCGTTGCCCAAAATCCTGGGCCCGTCCTCACCGCAGAAAGCCACCAGCGAATGGGTGGTCCCCAAATCGATTCCAACGATGGGATCATCGGTAACGCTGGCCATGGTGAAGAGTCTAGGGGCGATTGCCCCGGTAGAATCCTTTTCGATGTGGATGCACGAACTGGCTCAAAGCGGAGAGTACGGCGTCATCGTCGGCTGGCTCTTTTGGATCATTGCGTCCATCACCTTGCATGAGTTGGCCCACGGCTGGGCCGCGCTGTGGCAAGGCGACCCCACCCCACGGGCCCTTGGGCACATGACCGCATCTCCCATGGTGCACATGGGCCCCATGTCGTTGATTGCTCTGGCTCTGGTGGGTATCGCGTGGGGCGCTATGCCGGTGAACCCCCAGAATTTTCGCATGGGCCGATTCGGAGATGCCTTGGTGGCCTTGGCCGGGCCCGCGATGAATTTTCTCTTGGCGCTCGTCACCGCCCTGCTCACTCCAGTGGCTTTTCATTTTTCCGAAGAAATCGGTCGACTGCTGCAGCTGGGCGTTGGACTCAACATCCTGCTGGGTTTGTTCAACCTTCTGCCTGTTCCACCCTTCGACGGGGGCCGGATTTTGGTTGCTCTCGTTCGTGAAGTGCGGCAACTGTTTCACTCCCCCGGCGGCCAGAACATTTCCCTGATCGCCTTCATGCTCTTGTTCCTCTCCGGAGCCTTCGGGTACCTCCAGAGCTTCGCCTTTGGGGTGGCTTGGCTTCTGGTGGACGTCTTTGGGGTCCTCTGGAGCCCAATTTTGGGCTGAGAGGTTGCTTGCCCCCCCGGGCGGCCCTACAATTTTCGATTCGCCAATCGCGACGGCGAAGTCTCCCGGCACGTCCCTCTGAAATCAGAGACCGACCCCCGGAGGCCGTTGAGGCAGAACCGTGGAGTTCTGGTCAGCGAGCGGTCGCCTTTTTGAAGGAGATGGCCCATGGTCGTCTTGCGTCTGAAGCGTATGGGTCGCACCCACGCCCCGTTCTACAGAATCTGTGCCATGGATCGCCGCTGCCCACCCGATGGCCGCAGCCTCGAAGACATCGGCTGGTACAACCCCCAAGCCAAAGAAGGTCAGCAATACTCCGCCAAGGCGGATCGCGCGGCGTACTGGCTCTCGGTGGGTGCCCAACCTTCGCAAACTGTCCGTGACCTCTTCCGGAAAATGGACATCGACCCCACCCCCGGGCGCAAGCTCGAGGCTTGAGTCGAATGAACGACGATGCCGGATCGGACCTTCCGATTCGGTTTGACATCCTGACGCTCTTTCCCGAAATGTTTCCCCCGGTCCTTGAGACCAGCATTCCGGGTCGAGCGGCGAAGGCCAACGCGGCGGAATACGCCATCCATGACCTTCGCGACTGGGCCGAGCCCGGCGGACACCGCAAGGTGGACGACCGACCTTTCGGCGGCGGCCCCGGGATGGTGCTGATGTGCCAACCCATCCACGACGCCGTGTGTGCCGTGGAGAAGTTGGACGAACGGAAGGCACGAAGAATCGTGCTTTCCCCCCAGGGCAGACCGTTGGATCAACGGCTGCTCGAAGAGCTGGCGAACGAGTCGCGGCTCTTGCTGATTGCTGGCCACTACGAGGGCATTGACGAACGCGTCGTCGAACACCTCGAACTGGAAGAAATCAGCCTTGGGGATTTCGTGCTCTCCGGTGGAGAGCTCGGAGCCCTGGTCCTTGTGGACGGCATCGCTCGGTTGCAGCCGGGCGTGCTGGGTCACTCGGATTCGGCGCAGGAGGACTCCTTCTCGCCGGTTTCGGAGGCAGACGAGCGTCGATTGCTCGATTGCCCCCACTACACGAGGCCCCGTGTCTGGGAAGGACGCGAGGTCCCGGAAGTGCTGCTGTCGGGCGATCACCACAAGATCGCACAATGGCGGCTTCGGCAAAGGGAAGAACGCACGCAACAGCGGCGTCCTGACCTTTCCGACAACAGGTGACCCCTGAGGGGGCCGGGTCTGGTGTCATGGGATACCAGCGGAGCCACCACTCAAGTCGCCTTTGACCGGAACCCCTTCGGTTCTGGGAGTACTCGTTGGGGTATCCCAACGTGGAGTTGCTTGGTATGAAATTCAACCAAACCGAAATCCTCGAATCAGTCGTCGCCCACCAGTTGAAGTCGGAAGCTGACCTTCCCAACCTTTCAGTCGGTGACACCATTGACGTGCACCAACGCATCATCGAAGGTGGCAAAGAGCGGACCCAGGTCTTCCAAGGCGTCCTGATCGGCATGAAAGGTCGCGGCATCAACCGCATGATCACCGTGCGGCGGATCGTGGCCAATGAAGGCATGGAGCGAATTTTCCCCCTGCACTCCCCCAAGGTCGCCAAGATCGAGATCGTTCGCCACGGTGACGCTCGTCGGGCCAAGCTGTACTACCTGCGTGATCGGGTTGGCAAGTCACGTCGTTTGCGTGATCGCCGCCGCGGCCTGAAGCACGTCAAGGACAGTGGCGCTCGCAACTGACCTCCCGTCGGTCTTCCACCGACCCGCATCTCCAGAAATGCCTAACCTCTTCACTCCAAGGAGGTAGACATGTTCTGCGCACTGCTGGCCACAAGCCTGACCCAAACCACCGTTGATCTCCCACGCTTCCCGAGCCTGAGCCCCAACGGAGACCGCATCTGCTTCAGTTGGCGGGGTGACCTCTGGTCGGTGTCCTCTTCCGGTGGACACGCCCAACGGTTGACCGCCCACTCAGCCAACGAGACCCGCAGTGCTTGGAGCCCGGACGGGGCCGAGATTGTTTTCGAATCCGATCGCGATGGCGTTCGGAACCTGTGGTGCATGGCGGCAGACGGAACGGATGTCCGTCAACTCACCACGCTGGATCGTCCGGTGACGCTCAGCGCCGTTGCCGAAGAACAAATCTGGTTCTCCGCCTACCTTGAACTCGACGTGTACCGCTCGGAGCGGCCGTACATGATCCCCCGCCAAGGCGGCGACCCCGTGCGGTTGCATGACGCCTTCGGCGCGACCCCGGTCCCCGGCGAAGACGGGCAAATGTTCTTTGTGCGTGGCGGGTACTACGACGGCTGGGCCCGCCGTCATTTCCGCAGCGCGGAATGCGCTGATGTGTGGAGTTTGAACGCCGACGGCACCTTCACCCAACTCACCACTTGGACAGGCAACGACGGATGGCCCGCCAGCGACGGGCGAGGTCACGTGTTGTACCTCTCCGATGCCGCAGATCGGACCGTCAATTTGTGGCGACAGCCCAAGAGCGGCGGACAGGCCACCCAAATCACATCGTTTACCGAAATGGATATTCACGACTGGTCGCTGGCCGCAAACGGAAAAGTTGCCGTTGCCCACCGCTGGGATCAACTGCATCGAATTGATTTCGATGGCGAATCAAGCACGGTCACTCCACTGACAATCACCGCACCGAGCGACGCCATGGCCGACGCGGTCGAAAGCCTCTCTGGGAAAACCACGCAAGCCGCCCTGTCCCCCGATGGCAAGACCGTGGCCCTGATCGCGGGGAATGATCTGTACGTGCGGGACGCCGAAGGCAACCGCCCCGCCCGTTTGGTCTTTGGCTCCGAAGGGCGAGAAGAAGATCCAGTGTGGAGCACCGACGGCAACACACTGTGGTTTGTCTCTGATCTCACCGGAACCCGCTCCATTCACGCGGCCAAGGTGACGTTCGAACGCTCTGATCTCCAACCTGAAGACCCCGCCAATGCTGCGACTTCCGAGGACCAATCCGGAGAAGGTGATTCCGAAGATGACACTTCAGAATCCGAAGAGGAAACGGATACCGAAGCCCCCACCAGCAACTGGTCCGAGGCCCTAGGGTTCGAAATCTCTGATGTCTTGGTCCGAGACACCGAAGACCGGAACCCTCAGGCGGTCCCCGGAGGCAAAGGGCTGGTGTTCCGATCCACCCGAGGAAAGATGGAGTACTTGGATTTTGAATCGATGGAAACCCGGGTGCTGTTTGACCACTGGGACGGCTGGATCGACTTTGATTTGTCACCCGACGGTGAATGGATGGCCTACGCCCAGCACGACCTCGATTTCAATTCCGACATCTTCTTGATGCGATTGGATGGTTCGCAGGACCCAATCAACGTGACGCGCCACCCAGACAACGACGAGCATCCTCGCTTCAGTGCGGATGGACGACTGTTGGTCTTCACCAGCGAGCGAAAGGCCGAGGCCTACGACATCATGGTGGTGGCACTGGATGCTGAATACGACCGGCTGCTCGAGGCCGATCAAGAGGCATACCACGACAAAGCCAAGAAGGCGGCGGCCGATCACGACCACAAAGAGGCAAACCCCAATGAGTGGTCATGGTCTCTCGACGATGCGTGGTTGCGTTTGCGCAGGCTGACCACCCTCGATGGTGATGAAACCAGCCCTTGGATTACCCCTGGTGGTGAGGCCATCGTTTTCCGTGGTTCAGGAAGCCATTCGGGCTTGCACCGGATTGACTGGAAAGGTGAAAACCGCACCAAGATCGGAAGTGGATCCGTGCAAGGATTTTCAACCGACGGCAAAAGCCTCTTGCGGGTGGACAATGGCACCGCTGTCATTTCGAAAACCGACGGCAAAGACAGCACCAAACTTGGAGTGACCGCTCGAAAGCTCGTCAATCACAGCGTGCGGAACCAGCGAAAAATCTTGGCCATCGGTCGGGACCTTGGTGAGACCTATTACGACCCGAACATGGGTGGCTGCGACTGGAACGATCTGGTGCCTCGATATGCCGAATTGGCTTCAGGGTGCCGCACCAATGAGGCATTCGACTGGGTGGCCAATCGATTGATTGGAGAAGTGAACGGCTCTCACATGAGGGTCCGGTCACCTTCCGACGTCCCTTCGGGGGCCGGGCGAACCCCAGGACGCTTGGGCGTTGACACCAAGCAAACTCCAAGAGGGGTTGAACTCACAGAAATTGTCCCGTTTGGTCCGGCGGCCACCGCCACTCCACCCTTGGAACCTGGCGATCAACTGGTCATGGTGAATTTTTCCACCGTCGAGAACACCACGCTGCGTCAATTGCTGCAGGGCACCGTGGGCAATGAAGTCGCCGTGACTGTTCTTCGTGGAGACGCAGAAATCACATCACTGCTGACACCAATCTCATGGCGCGAGGAACGACAGTTGCGTTATGAAGCGTGGCGAAGAGCCACGGCCGAATTCGTCGAACAGGCCACCGACGGCCGCGTGGGCTACATCCACATCCAAGGCATGAATCAGCCCTCGCTCGAGGTGTTTGAACGCGACCTGTACGCCGCCTGTGCCGGCAAAGATGCGTTGCTGCTGGATGTCCGGAACAACGGTGGCGGGTGGACCACAGACCGGGTACTGGCTTCCATCATGGCCCCGGTGCACGCTTGGACCACACCTCGGGGTGCGGATCCAGCGGAGACTGGGCACTACCCCCAAGATCGATTGTTCATCCAACGAACCACCATGCCCATCAATTTGTTGTGCAATGAAAAGAGCTACTCAAACGCGGAAATCATGAGCCATGCGTTCAAGACCGTAGAGCGCGGCACTTTGGTGGGTATGCCCACGCACGGTTCGGTCATCTCAACCGGTTCGTTTTCATTGGAAGACGGCACGACCGTACGGATGCCCTTCCGAGGCTGGTATGTGGCCGACCAGAACCCACGTGACATGGAACTGAACGGTGCCGTCCCGGACCTGTTGGTGCCCCAGACCCCCGAAGATGAATCCACTCAGACCGACACCCAACTTCAGGTCGCTCTGGAAGATCTCCTGAAGAGGCTGCCCTGAAGAACATCAGTTCTCGGTCGGACGAAGTGGGTCCGGTGAAGGTTGCAAGGGTCGGGCAAGACGTCGACCACTGGCGCCAGTTCGTCCTGAGGCTTGGGTCTCTGAGTCGTCAACTTGAGTTCGCTTCCGCCTCGCGGCTTCGATGGACCGCTCGATGGAGTCAAGGAAGGGTCGGATTCGATCGGCGTTGTCTTTTCTGGGCTTCATGGATGTGCTCCTCGACAGGACCATGACCCAGCCCGGGGTTCGAGCAATCTCTGGCGTCCCAAAATCCGGCACTCGGATGGCGCGATCCCTACAGGCCGCACACCCGGATGGTCCGAGAATGCCTCTGCTGGCCCCACAACCTCGATTCCCCGCCAAGAGGCGGGTTTTCTTCGACTGAAGGGCCAATTCCGACCAAAATTGGCTTTCCTACGCCCTCAAATGCGTTAGTTTGGATTTGTAGCGGCTCATGGTCGGCCGTATGAATCCAAATATTCTCATGAGGAGAACTTCTATGAATGATCTGCGGATCACCAACAACGCCCTCGGCTTCGCTGCTGTGGCAGGACTGGCTTCGGTCTGTCTGCAAGGAGCAGCGTATGGCGAAGGTTCCGAATTCCCCGACGGTTCGGTCAGCATCACCAGCTTGCCCTTTACCGACACCGGTGACACCTCTGACAACTCCGACGAGTTTGATGCTGTGTGCCCCTACTCCGGCTCCACGTCAGCCGACGTCTTCTACGAAATGAGCGGCGATCTCGGCGAGATCACCGTCACTTTGTGTGACACGCTCTACGACTGCAAGACCTACATCCTCGACTCCGCATTCAACGTCTTTGCTTGCAACGACGATGCTTGTGGCGACGACGGCTTTAAATCACAGCTTGATGCCAACCTCGTGGCCGGCGCGACCTACTACCTCGCCGTCGACGGATACACCGGTGCAAATGGTGCTTACACCTTGACCGTGGATGGCTTCGTGCCACCAGAGCCTTGCGATCCATTCGAGTGCCCCCCAGGCAGCACTCAAAACGATGAGCCTTGTGACGACACTGGGGCCAACGACTCCAACGGTGGTTGCAACACTGGCGTTCCTTACGTGCCAATCGCTGAAGGCGAAGTGGTCTGCGGTACCGTTTGGGCCTTGAATGGCACCCGTGACACCGACTGGTATGGCTACACCCACGCCGGCGGCCTCTTGGACTGGACCGTGGAATGCGACGCTCCCTGCGTTGCCTTCATCATCACGCCTGAAGCTCAGTGCGCGAGCGCTGCAGTGCTCTTCGCTGGCGACTCCGCTGGTGAAACCTGTGGCACGGCTGTCGCCTCCGGCGACTTGGCTGCGGATACCTACGGCATGTTCGTGGGCGTCGGCGGTGCCGGTGGTGCCGGTATCTTTGAGGGCTACCCTTGTAACAGCGGCTTCAATGGCTACAACGCCTTCGCTGGCGCAGGCACCCCACCCCCGCCACCATGTCTGACCGACCTTGATGGCAACGGTGCGACCGACTTCCAAGATCTGGTTCAGATCTTGTCCAACTACGGTCCTTGCCCCGAGTGATCCTATTCGTCGCCTTGGCGACGCATCTCAAATCACATCAATCCCCTGCCGCAAGGCAGGGGATTTTTTATGGCGTGTCCAGATTCGTGAACGCTTCCCGCAGTCGCTGGAGCAGTTCCGGAGAAGGCACCTGATCCCTACGTGCCATCACGGTTTGCAGAGAAGACACGAACTTGTCAAAGCGCCAAGTCCGCCGCCCCGAAGGGGTCCACCACGCGAACGACGGCACCGCACCTGTAATGGTGGACTCCTCCGCCAGCATCGCACCAGTGCCAATCACCGTTCCGGTCGAAATTTTGGTGCCAATCGCAGTTCGGACAAAATCGCCAACAAATGCCCCAACGAACATTCGGTTCGTGCGGCGCCGAGACCCTCCTGGCGTCAGGCGAACGGAAATTTCTTCGTACGAATTCAACAGATTGCTGATCGTGGTGCCCGCACCAAGGTTGGACCACGCGCCCAAGACGCTGTCTCCAACATGTCCTTCATGGGCACGGTTGCACCACCCCTGCAAGATCGAATTGTTGGTCTCCCCAGCAACACGGCAGGTCGGGCCAATGTCGGAACCCCGAACGACAGCCTGCTCTCGAATGATGCTGCCCGGACCAACATGTACGGGCCCAACCAACACCGCCCCGGGGCGGACCCGCGCGTTTGCTTCGATCCAGATCCCACCGGCTTCAGCATCCAGCACCACGCCGGGATCAACCTTGGCCCCCTCTTCAAGACGGACTGGTGCATCCCCGAGCACATGGACCCCAGAAGGGACCGGGGTGGAGGTCATGTTTGCGACGCGACGGCCCAAAGCATGATGGAGCAAATCCAACAGATCCCATGGGGCATCCAACGTCCGCACCTTGACCACCTTGGGAGTGGTGGCATTCAGAACTTTGGCCACATCTCCATTTCGCCACGCTTGAAGAATCTCTTCCTCAGCGTGTGCCGCCAACAAGACACCATCCTCCGAAATCACATGCTCACCCAGTTCTGGCAGCAAAGCGGGATCTGGTTCCATCCAACGGGCGGAGACCATCAGACGGACCGCAGAGGTCGGCCCTGAAGGCTGAAGGACATCCTCTTGGCCACACACCGCCACGCCTTGGATGGGACGATCCAGACAGTGTTGCATCCATGACAAAATGGACCCACCGGCCCCATGGCTGGCCCACAACGGGCGATGGGCCGTCAAGCTGCCCATGTGGTGCGAGCCGTCGTCAATCACGGAAATCGTTGGTGACGAGGTCATGGTCTCTCATCGGTCCACAATGACCCCCCCCCACAGTCGATGCCCGAGAGTTTTTGCCAAAGAATTCAGAGGGGGCCAATGCGGCGCGAGGGCCCAGTAGGGACCCCGGCCAGACGGGCAAATGGCGACATGAGTGGGGTCAACGCCGCAGCCAGCAGGCCCGTCCAGAGCCCCTCTGTGCCCACCGCCCACAACAGACTCGTGGCCTCGGTTCGGGTCCAATCCAATCCAGAGCTGGATTCGTAGAAATCATGCATCAACCGAATGGTGGTTGAAATGGTGCCGGCAATGCCAACCCACAACAAAGCCACCAACCCAACCACAACCGGATGTTTTCGAACCAGCGTTCCTCTCAACCCAACCAAGAGCGTCGCCGCAACCATGCCTCCACACAGCCATGGTCCAAGGAGAGGACCAAGGCGTCCCACCCCTTGGGGCACCAACTCTTGGAGGTCAATCAACATTCCCGTCACCGCGGCTGAGACCAACACCACACCACGAGGGCTGTACAGCATCATGGCGATCAAAGGCAAGACCACCAGACGAGGCTCCACGACGCCCCACGAGAAATTCAGAGTCAATACGGGCGCGAACAATGCTTGCACCATGGCCCCAAGGACCAATGCTGCCACCAACCCCATGCGGTTCATGACGGTTCTCCAAGATTCAGTGGAACAAGCAGTTCAGCACGAACCTTCGGGAGGGCTTTGGGTTTGACCCGAATCTCTCGCAGTCGCACCCCGTCTCCAGGCGCTGGAGAAGACGAGGAAAGCCTTCCTAAGGCCAAGCCAACCGCGACATCCGGGATGCCTGGAGCAGGGAGCAACCGAACCGGCTCCCCGGCGTACGGCGCGAGATCGATTTCGAGATACCCCACCAACTCACCATCCCGTGGAGTCAGTTTGACCGTCCGGCCTTGTCCAGATTCAAGTCGAACCACGCCCAAGAGTTTGGGAGCGTTGGGAGCCGTGATTGGCAAGAGGTTCACGACCGTCGCTTCAGTACCCAAGCCCACGGGAGAAACCCAGCCCACAAGGCTTCCATCCATCACGGCGGCACTTTGATCAAGTTGCTCTTGCGTGCATCGCCTTTCCAATTCCACTTGGACAAAGCCTTCACTCCGCCCCAGCACATCGGCCCGAACACGACGTGCCTCACCCGAGAGCTTGAGGTCGGTCTCACCGGATCGTCGCATCCGATCGCGTAAGGCGTCCAAAGTGATTTGCAACCGCTGGGATTGTGCCAAGGCAATGTCACGGTCGCGTCGGGCATCCAGCAATGCTTGTTGGTACTGCTGTTTGTCCTCGAGGTCTGAAGCAGCGGGGTCTTCTTGGCGAAGAACATCCGCCAGCTGCACCCCCGCCCACTGGAATGGAACCAGGGGGAGGTGCACCACCCGAGCCAGCTCGCCCGTCATTTCAAATCTGAAGCCCGCAGGGGCCAAGGCCAGAGCCAACGCGACCAACAAACCGAGCCAAGGTGGGCGTCCCATTTCCGTCGGAGAGGACACGGCGATGCTCCGATTTAAGCCCCGCCCGATCCATCCATGGAATCCTTGAACTCTTCCAAGTTCTCAAGGTATTCCGCAGTGCCCCGGGCAACGCAAGTCGATGGGTCCTCAGCCAAAGTCACTTTGAGTCCCGTCGCCTCCTCGAGAACAGTGTCGAGCCCTCGCAGCAGACCGCCGCCACCGGCCAAAACCATGCCAGATTCAATCAAATCAGCGGCCAACTCTGGCTCGCAACGCTCCAAAGTTCGCTTGACGGCGACCGTGATTTGATGGACAGGCTCTTCGAGAGCCTGACAAATTTCTTCGGCGGTGACCGTGACGGCACGAGGCATACCGGAAACGTTGTCCCGGCCACGAACTTCAATAGTGGGCGAGGCCAGTGAACCAATCGCGGCGGTGGTCGCGGTGCCGATCTCCAACTTGATGCGTTCGGCCGATTGCTCGCCGATGGTCAAGTTGTAGGTGTTCCGCATGTGGGACATGATCGCTTCGTCCATGTCGTCTCCGGCCACCCGTACGGAATCGCTGGTGGCGATATCACCCAAAGAAATGATGGCGATCTCAGTGGTGCCACCACCAATGTCAACCACCATGGAACCTCGAGCTTCTTCAACCGGAAGTCCTGCACCCAACGCGGCAGCCATGGGCTCGGGCACCAAATACACCCGTCGCGCCCCAGCACGTTCAGCCGAATCGATGACTGCATTTTTTTCGACGGCGGTAATTCCACTCGGGACCGCAATCACCACCCGTGGCCCCATGATCCTGCTGCTGTTGACCTTGCGAATGAAGTACGAAAGCATGGCCTCCGTGATCTCAAAATCGCTGATCACACCATCGCGAAGTGGACGAACGGCCGAGATAGAACCTGGCGTCTTGCCGATCATCTCTTTGGCTCTCCAGCCCACCGCATTTCCGTTGTCGAGCACCTTGCTGGTGTTCTTGTGAACGGCAACCACCGAAGGCTCGTTGAGGACAATGCCCTCTCCACGAACAGAAACCAAAGTATTTGATGTGCCGAGATCGATTCCCATGTCGATTCCGAACCATGTCAGCAGACGGTCGAACATGCGTATCTCCTTCAAGACCATCAGAGGTACCTTCCATCCACAGAAGGATCAACGGACCATCTTACGAAAAACCTGCAATATTAGAAGGCAAGGCCACTCAACAAAAATCCCCCGTGCAAGCACGGGGGATAGTGGGTTGATGTTGGAGGTCAGAGGACCTGAGTCGCCAAGGCTCTCAGGGCTTGCGGACCAAATCAAAGGGACCGGCTGATGGTGAGCCATTGCCACCAGAGACAAATCGCTCGTCGGCGTGCTCCATGTTGCGGAGAGCCATCAATGCGGTGCCGGCGAGAAGGATGACGACGCTGGCGAACAAAAGGCCAGTAAAGACGTCAGGACGGGCTTTTGAGGAACTTGCCATCAGGAATCGCCTCAGTTGTTGGTTCGAATCAGAACCCGGTCACCGACGGAGACCAGGCCCCGAGCAGCTTCCGATTCCATTTCAAGAACGCCAGTGGCACGGTTGATGTCGACCGCGGTGATGCGGAGTCGAGCGACGTAGTCACCACCACGGCCAACCGTGGCGATCCAGCCAACCTTCACGCCGTCACGGCTGCCCGCGTTGATCTCGGCGTAGCTTCGCTCGCCGCCGCGACGAACCTGAACGATGGTGGCATCGAGGTTGCGATCGGGCTCAATTCCAGCGTCGAGCATTCCGGCGGAAGCCATCGCGTCGAGTTCACCAAAGCGTGCGATGTAGCGGCCGATGATGTCCATCGACGAAGCTTGGTCGTCCTTCATGCGTTGCAGTTCTTCCTGCAGTGCACGTCGGGCGGCCACAGCCACTTCCAATTGAGCGGCGGTGTCGCGGTAGGTCTCGTCCAGTTCGACCCGTCGACGCTCGGCCGCGAGTGCCTCCTGACGAATGCCGGCGAGTTCATCGATCAGAGACTCGGTCAAGTCTTGATTGGCCGAGACTGCGGATGCGAGGGTGGAGAGGTCATTGGCGATCTGAGCTTTCAAGCCGTTGGCTTGAGAAAGGTCATCTCGCAGCCGCTCCACGGTCGCCGAAGAATCAGCGGCATCATTCCGGGCGGCTCGAAGGGAAGCCTCAAGTTCAGCAGCTCGGGTGGAAAGACCCGTTTTGACTGCATCGAACTCACCCGACTGGGCGTCGAGTCGACCTTGCAACGCGGCAATCTCCGCACGAGATTCCTGCCACTTGGCTTTGTAGGAATCTTCGTTGTAGGCATAGGTCACAACCATCGGCACCAAGGCCGCCGTCAAGAGTGCCACGAGGGCAACAAAGAGTTTGGAAAGGACGTGCAAGGTTCAGTCTCCAGATCGCGATCCTCCGCCGCGAAGCAACGAGTATAGAGGATCCATCCCAACAGGGCACAGCCTGCCCCGCTCTTTCGCGTCCAAGAAGTGGCCAAATGGAGATTTATCGCCCCCGGCGAAGCACCGACACCGCCGCGGAAGCCCGAACCAGCGGGTCAGGGTCTTGCAGCATGGCCAGGAGCTGGACTTCCGCTTCGGATCCCGCCGTGAGACCGAGGACCGCCGCAGCCTGCTGACGGATCAATGGCTGTTCGTGGGACCCGGACTCGACAATCCACTCAACCGGTGCCATTTCGGGACGCAGTTGAGCGACGGCACCTGCTGCGGCCAAGCCGATCTCAAGAGGGATTTCGCCCGACGCGGCCTTGAATGCTCTCTCCTCAAGAACACCGGCGTACGTCTGATCTCCGAGCGTTCCCAAGGCCTCGCACGCCAACAAAGCCAATTCTCCCTGCTCTTCGGGGGCAAAGACCCCCGCTCGAACCGACTCCAACGCATCAGGATCGCCCAGCTCGGCGGCGGCGACCGCGAAGCCGAACTCCACAATTCGCCGCTGGGCCTCTGGGGTTCCTGGTGCGAATGGGCTGGAAGAGGCCTCTCGCAACAAACGGACGTCTTGCTGGGTGCCGAATGCTCCAAGGAGCATGGCGGCATTGGCTCGGTGCTCTGGGGTCTTCGAAAATGCGGCCTCGGCCAGAGGGGTCCGGTCTACCTTCCGATTCAGATGGGCCAACGCTGCGGCAGCGGCGGCACGAACGGACAGGGCTTGGTCGACTCGGAGTCGCTCCAGCACAGGCAGGTACGACTCATCCCCTCGATGAGCGACCACAACAATGGCGATGAAGCGCACCCCACGGTTGGCATCTCGAAGCGCAATGGGAAGCACTCGGTTGGCCAAGGTCGAATCAAACTCTGCGGCCTCAACCGCATGGGCACGCAGGGCTGGGGCGGCATCACGAGCGGCTTCCAAAAGGATAGTCCTGGCTCGGGCCAACGCCCCTTCGGCTTGAATCGGTTTCGGTGTGGTGGCTGCCGCCTCGGGCAGCGCCGGCCCACTGGGTTCGAGGCTGGTGTCCGACTCTGAAAGAGAAGGTTCGGGTTCTGAAAAAGAAGAAGAACCACCCGCAGCTGTCGCGGTCACCTGAGGGGTCGTGGAAGGTCTTGGTGTGGTGGTGGTGGCCACTGAACGCATAGCGCCCCCTGGCATTCTTGAGCCTGCGGCCGGACTTGGCCCCGCCGCGCGCCAAGACTGGCTCGCCTCAGGATCATCAGAGAGGGTGACACACCCGCTCAAGAATCCCATCGCCATCCACATCAAAGGGGCTTTCTTCACGGCAGAAGCATATCCCACGCCACTCCACGTCGACGTTGCCACACACTCCACACCCCAACGCAGGTCCCAGCCAACACCAAAACCCAATCCCAAAGCACCGCGGCCCGAGCGGCCAACGGCGTTCCTTCGCCGACCAATGCTGGCACCGCGATGTTCCCGGCGTGTCGAACAGGGAGCCCGCTGTGCATCCGGCCGGAGGCATCAATCAATCCCGTCCAGCCGGTGTTGGCGACGCGAACCACCGGGGTTCGATTTTCGATCGCGCGCATTCGACACATGTCCCGGAAACGAGCCCGAGCAGTATCGACTTTGCCAAACCAGCCATCATTGCTGGAGACGATGAACACGTCGGCCGCGCGATCACCATCTTCGAAAGCAAAAGACCGCATCAAGGCAGGCAAGGTGCTCTCGTAACAGATGGGGGTGGCGAGGCGAATCGAACCCAACACAAATCGGCCCGGAGCATCACCTTGAGCAAGGCCAGCGCCAATCGGACTGCCGTCCGGGACAAAATTCATCAGGAACTGACGCAGCTCTGGCACCGTACTCACCAAAGGGATGAACTCGCCGAACGGCGTGAGGCCAATTTTCTCCGCCCGTTCGTGGGTCCCATCGGGACGAACAAGAACAGAAGCGTTGACCTGCCGGTCCCAACGCAATCCTCTCTCATCAAAAGCCAAACCATCCCGGATGTTCGTCCCCACGAGCAAAGGTGTGTCGGATGCTTTGGCCCAGTCCTGCACGAGGCGTGATGGCACCGCCCAAGGCGAACGAAGCTGCGCCAAGACCTCGGTTTCTGGTTCGAACCCAAAGCCTGGCAACATGGTTTCAGGCCAGATCACCAAATCCACCGGTGGCCCAGAAGCACTGGAAGAAAGAAACTCCGTGACGTCAGGGATCCATCGCTCGGTTGGCCAGCCGGCTCGAAGGTCTTGGGGAAGGTTGGTCTGCACAAGTCGAAAAACCAAACCACTGTCCACCGGTTCTGGCCGCAGCATGCTTCCGATGAGCACGCACGAGAGCAACCCACTCACCGACCATCGCCATGGCACCGCAAAGAACACGAGGACCAAAGCGGAACCAATCCAAGGGCCAAAGACCGACAACCACTGGGCCAAGCCGTCGTTGACCAAGAGCAGGCGGGACCACGGATCGAAGCCGTATCCGCCAAAAACCCATGTGCCTCGTAGGGCATCCAGAGCGGCGCCGAAAATGACAAATCGCCAAAGCGCCCCCGGGCGACGCCCGGTAAGCAACACCAACACTGTTGGCCAAAAAGCGGTGTAGATCCCCAACCCAACTTGAGCCAGTGTGGAATACGCCCCCAGCCAACGTTCCGCCAAACTCCACCCGACCGCCAATGCAATGAACAACCCAATATTGTGGCGGCCCGTCCGGCAAGGATGCAACGCCAGCCGGAGACCAGCTGCCAATCCCAAAGCAGCAGGAAACAGACCGCAATCAAAGCCGTACCCAAGAACCGTGCCTGTGGCGTACACCGCCACCAGCAACCATGGAGAAAGACGACGATCAGCCAGTCTCGAGGAAGGTGCTGATACCGAGAGCATGGCCGCCAAAGGTGGTCCCTTATTTGCCGGTGTAATCAATGATGGCGCTGATCTCGGCCCGAAGATCTCCACGGGCCACCACTCGATCAACGAAACCACAATCTTGCAAGAATTCTGCGCGTTGGAAGCCTTCCGGCAACTTCTGACGAATCGTCTGCTCGATCACTCGAGGACCAGCAAAGCCGATTAAGGCACCGGGCTCGGCCAAAATGACATCACCCAGCATGGCAAACGATGCTGTGACCCCTCCCGTGGTTGGGTCGGCAAGCAGGGAGATGTACAACCCACCCATTTCATGAAAACGGGCCAGTACCGCAGAGGTTTTGGCCATCTGCATCAGGCTGAATCCAGATTCCATCATGCGAGCACCGCCAGAAGCGCTGACGATGATGAAGGGGAGATCACCCGCTTCGGCTGCTTCGCACGCTCGAGCGATTTTCTCACCAACCACCGAACCCATGGAACCGCCAAGGAAGGAGAAATCCATCGCCGCCAGAACCACCCGGCGCCCGTGGATGTAAGCATGACCGGTTCGGACCGCATCACGCTGACCGGTTTTGGCCCGAGCTTGATTGATCCGATCGGGATAGGCCTTCAGGTCCACAAAGGACAGAGGGTCCACCGCCTGCAAGTCCTCGTCCATCGGTTCAAAAGAATCTGGATCAACGAGGGTCTCGATGCGACGAACCGCATCCAAACGAAAGTGATGGCCGCACTCTGGACACACCCAAAGATTCGCGGCCAAGGCCCGGTGAAACAAACTGGCATTGCACGCTGGGCAATGGATCCAGGTGCCATCGGGAACCGCTCGCTTGGCGGCCTCGGAGATTTCGGCCCAGGTTTGGGGAGGCTTCCCGCTCATACCGCTGCCTCACTGATCGGACCGCGAATGGCCTGAATGGCGGATCGCCGATTCTCGGCCTTGAAGATGGCGCTGGCCGCCACCAAAACGTCGCAGCCCGCCTTGCGGCAAGCTTCAGCGTTCACCGGAGCAACGCCCCCATCCATTTGGATGCGGACACCTGAAGGTGCTGCCGAGGAAAGCGCTTCGGTTTTGGCCAGCACTTCGGCGCGGAACGATTGCCCGGCAAAGCCCGGCTGCACACTCATCACCAACAAGAGTTCAAAGTCCGCGACGTACGGCAGAATCTTCTCGACCTCGGTCCCAGGATTGATCGCCAAACCAGCGGTCGCGCCAGCTTTCCGGATCAATTCCGCGGTGGCTCGAGGATCGGCTTGGGGGTGCTCTGCTTCGACGTGAATCGTCAGATGGTCCGCACCAGCCTTCACGAAGGGCTCGATGAAAGCCTCCGGATGCTGAACCATGAGATGGGCATCCAAACACACCTCGGGGCACGTGCGACGCAACCCTGCCACGAGATCAGGCCCCATGGTCAAGTTGGGAACAAAGTGACCATCCATAACATCCAAGTGCAGCAGATCACACCCGGCTTGCATCACGTCGAGTGCCTCGGCACCCAGCTGAGAAAAATCAGCGCCAAGCATGGACGCAGCCACCAATGGCGTTGACGGTGCGTCAGTCAGGGTACGAAAGAGATGCTGCTCTGAAGCCACTGGCACGATCGCTCACTTGTCCTTGAGTTGGCTCAAGTACCGTTCGAGATCCAAGCGGTACTTTTGCTTCAAGACGGGTGGAGCGACTCGAACGGCACGCCGTTGCAAGTTGACGGCTTCGCGGACCTGTCCTCCCGCGAATGCAATGGCAGCTTCCAAAGCAGGACGTTCCGGATCAGAATCTGAAAGTTCTTGGCTGGCCATCTTGGTCAAACGCTCCGCAACATCCAGCCGACGAGCGCTTTCAGGCATGTCCCGGCCAGCGGCGATTTCTCGGGCCAAATCCGCCATCAACCAATAGTCGTCGCCATATTCAGAAATCACTTCCTCAATCCAGCCGTATGCCCGGTCGACTTCACCCCGGTCGATGGCGTACAGACGGAAGATTTCAACCGCGGCTTGGTTCAGGACGCCTTCCCCATCTCGGAGCATTTGCATGTAATACGACTCGGCATCTTGCCAGTCGTTGTACTTGCGGGCCTCTTTGGCGGACTTCTTGAGCTTCTCGCCGTATGGAGTCAGTTCGTGGTGGTACCGGCCTTTGACAAAGTCTTCGAGGAGACCGTCCAGTTCTTCTCCCGGAGCGCCAATCCATTGAATGATGCCTTTCGCATCCACCAAAAAGACGGTGGGCAAGCGATCCTTCCGGGGAGAGTTGTCGAGCCAATTGCGGAAGGTGTTTTCTCCCGAATCGGAGGCAACGGGGAATGTGGTGATACCGGCATACTCTCCGAGGAACCGTTCCAAATCGGAAGTCCCTTCTTTGGAAATACCCACGACCTGCAATCCTCGGCTGGACCAAATATCGTGGATCCGGCTGATTTCTTGCATCCACAATCCGCAAGATGAACAGGAGTCAGACTTCACCCCAAAGAAGTACACCAGCAGAGGTTGCTCGGCTTCGATCCGGAACGTGTCGTCGTCGCGCTCTTCACCTTGGATGGCCGGGCGTATCCACGCCGAGGTTTGCATCTGAGGCTTGGCCGTGCCTGGCTTCACTTCATTGGATTGGGCGAGAACAGGGCTGGTCAACAGCAAGAGTGCGAGCATGAAACGGGTCATGATGAGAGGCCTCCAAGGGAAGACGGAT
>CAXBRK010000030.1:0-20029 GCA_963978155.1 uncultured Phycisphaera sp.
GGGACTGCAGCGCCTTGGGTTCGAAGCGGGTCCTCGGCTGCTTTGGGTTTGGCTTAAGCCTAGTGACAGCAACCATTTGCAACTCCGATCCGTCACCACGCGGCACAGCTGGCGGTGAGTATTTCGAGCCCGCAGGCGGCTCCCCCCCGGCGGGCTTGGGTTGAGCAGCGGTGTCAGTATTTGGCTCAACCGCAACCTGAGCCAGCGGTGCAGGCCGAGCCATTCCCATCAGACTGTCCAGTCCCCGACCGAGTCTTTTCTTGGATTCGTTTGATTTTGCCACGATTGAACCTCCTGCCATGCGTGCCGCCATCCTGGCGTCCTACGTGGCACTGTAGCGAGGCTGATCAAGATCTGTTCAAAAGCCCTGGGCCACATCGGTGCCGACCACCTCGCAGCTGGATTCTTCATGTTCCACGTGGAACATTGGCTCAAAATGATGAGGTGATGCGGATCCAGAAGGACTGGCCGCTGTTCAGCCGGCGGTCTCTTGGGGCAAGACCCACATGGCGGACTGGGAGCCGTACAAGGCCACACGGTCGCCTTCGTTGAATTCCACACCCTGGGCCGAAGTCTGGATTCTCAGGATGCCTTCCAAAGGAAATTCGCCTTCAACGGCAAGGCTTGTGGTGGCCCCGAAGAATTGGGAATCCAGAACACGTGCATGCCCAAGTGGAATCAGATCCGCATCGCCACTGGGGTTTGCCTCAGATTCAACCAGCACAGGGTGGAGGTCGGCCGGCCGAATCATCAATGGGACAGCTGCTCCTGGCCGAGCTTGGCTTGGGGAAAGCGCATGTTCCACGTGGAACATCGGCCGGTCAGCGGCCAACCGAACCCGGGCAAACTGGTCGTCAAGGTCCACAAGCTCAGCCAACACGAGGTTGGCTTCTCCAAGGAACTCCGCCACAAATTTTGATGCCGGCTTCCGATAACTGTTGACGGGGGTGTCGCACTGCTGGACTTGGCCCGCGCTCAAGACCGCCATCCGATCAGACATGCTCAACGCCTCGTCTTGGTCGTGCGTCACGTAGATGGCAGTCGTGCCGCTCTGCTTGCAGATGCGCCGGATTTCACGACGCATCTCAATCCGCAATTTGGCATCCAGATTGCTCAAAGGCTCGTCCAACAACAGGAGGTTGGGGCGGATCACCAAAGCCCTGGCCAACGCAACCCGCTGCTGCTGACCGCCGGAAAGAGCATTGGGTTTTCGATCCCCCATTCCTGCAAGTCCTGTCATTTCAATGACTTCCGACACCCGCTGTTCGATCTCTTCCTTGGGAACCTTCCGCATTTTGAGGCCGAAGCTGATGTTCTCCGCAACGGTCATGTGCGGCCAGAGGGCGTAGCCCTGAAAGACCATGCCGATGTCGCGCTGGTTTGGCGCCAGCGACGTCACATCCTCGGTACCGAAGCGGATCTGACCCGAGTCTGGCGTACTGAATCCAGCCAACATCCGCAGCAGGGTGGTCTTGCCACATCCTGAGGGGCCAACCAAGAAAAACATCTCGCCCGAGTTCACCGTGAGGGAAATTCCGTCCACAGCACGTGTCGAGCCAAAGGTTTTCACCAAGCCATCAATATGGATGTCAGTCACATAGCGAACAGTACCCCACTCAACGTCTGCCGTCGTACAGTTGAGGGCCGTGACCGCAAAAAGCTCCCACCATCGACTGCAGGCCGCTTCCGCCATTCGGGACCGGCGTCAGCGTCCACTTGGGTCCACCATCGGTGGAGTCTTGCAGCACATGGTGCAGCGCTTTGAGAAGGCCAGCGAAGGACAAGAGGAAATTCATCAGATCTTGGCAAGCCATCTGCCGAAGCGCATTCCGCTGGACACCATCAAGGAGATCAGAGTCCGAGGACGTCTGGTCCAACTGGTGGTTCCAGATCATGGTTTTAAATTTCATCTTGATCGATGGGTGCGGGCTGAGGGTTTGAACATCATCCGAAAGAACGCACAGCGGTCGATCAGTTCGGTCAAAGTTCTTTCACGTTGAAGTCTGGCCACCCTCTGGGATCAACGCCAAGAGGGCGGGGGGGATTGGACTGGGCCGCCAATTCCGGTTCAAGCAAACAAGTTCAGTGTGGGCACGCGCGATGACCCGATCGCCCACTTGCAACACGTACGAATGTCGCATCCTCGTTGATGTTCGACTGGTGAGCCACAACATCACGTCAACACATTCATCGTGGTGAGCTGGCGCTTCGTACGTCACCGAACATTCTCGTACTGCAAGCCACCAACCCTGTTCCTCAAGTTTGGTGTATGGCAAGCCCAGTGAACGACACCAATCCGAACGAGCATTCCCAAGCCACTGCACGTGTACCGCGTGGTGCACCACACCCATAGGGTCACACTCGTGGTATGCGACGCGAGTGCGCCACGTGTGCGTTGGGGTGCCAGCAGATGGGGAGGATTCAGCCGTCATTGGTACAGGTTCTTGTGACTTCCATGATTCCGCAAGGGCGGCGTAATCCTGGGTGTTTATTTCCCAATACAGAACGAGGAGAAAACGCGATCAAAGACAGCTTCTGGATCACGATTGCCCAAAACTTCGTCAAGAGCACGACGGGCCAACAACAAAGCTTCACACACCAACTCATCCGGACAGATGGCTTGCCGAGCAAGTTCTTGGGCGTCTTGCAAGGATCGTATGGCTTGATCGATCGTGGACCAGTGTGATTCTCGCAGTGCCACACCATCGGAATACTGTTCTTCAAAGCCCATCAGTTTGTTCAAGATCTGCGCTTTCAGGCCATCGATACCGTGTCCCGTACGGGCCGACACCTGAACCCCCGGACCCTTCGCTGGTGAGGCTTCATCAATTTCGTCCATCTTGGTCCGGACCTGGATCACTCGAGGGTCCTCTGAACATGCCACAGGTTGTTCTCCGAAAACCTGACAAGACAGGATCACATTGGCCGAGGACAACGCCTCCTCGTGCTGATGAGAAGCTTGTGCTGACAAACCAGCCGATCCAAGATCGACCCCGTGCTTGTCATCAAAGACACCTGGACTGTCAACAAGCACCACGTCCAGAGCGCCGCCCGGAGCATCAATCGCCCATGGGGTTGCCACCAGATCACGGGTGGTGCCTTCAATGGGTGCGGTCAAAAATCGATCGCCAGAGAGCAGCGCGTTGCACAAGGTGCTCTTCCCAGCATTGGGTGGCCCCACAACCATGATCCGAGGTGGGCCTTGGAACCGCTCCAACGGAACACCACGTTCACGGAGCAACTGCAACGATTTCAAAAGGTCAGACAGCGTGGCATGCACTTCTTCGGTCGGAAGAAATCGAACATCCTCCTGATCGGAAAAGTCAATGCCGGCTTCCAATGCCGCCAGGAGATCCAAGATGTGTTCACGCAATTCTTTGATTCGTTCGCCAGGTCCTCCGGCAAGAAGACGGTGGGCCGCACGAACGGCGGCCGTGTGCTCGGCTGACACCAGCAAACCCACGCCTTCGGCTTGAGTCAAATCCATACGACCAAGCATCCAAGCTCGGGCGGTGAATTCTCCCGGAGATGCCAGCCGTGCCCCGTACGCCGCACCTTCTTCAAGGAGTGTGTTCAAGACCCGGTGCAACAGTTCAGGATGTCCAGGCATCCAAAGTTCAACCACCGGCTGCCCGAGAGGGCCACGATCCGCGGTGAAGAGAATGGCCAGCGCTGGCAAGTTGTGCAGCTGGGGGAACGTGCGAACGGAATACACCCCAACGGTTTCAGGGAGTGAAGACTCAAGAATGCGATTGGCCAGCCCCAAAGCATGGGGACCAGCGATACGAATCATGCCACGTGCCGACTGACCAGATGGTGTTGCCACCGCGAGGATGGTTGAGTCAAGATCCACAATCAGCGGCGGGGGGGACGCCTATTCTCACGACCATCTTGCTTCTTCCGAGTGTCACGTCGACGCTCGTAGCGCGACATGGCACGGGAATACGCCCGACTTTGGTCACCAGAACCTCCAGCGCTTCCACCTCCGCGTGGTCCGGCGGGCTTGGGTGGCGGATCTGAGTCGAGATCCATGGTGTCCACTTTCTTGCGAATCCACCGGCTTTCCAAAATGCCAATGGTGCTGGAAGTCACGATGTACAAGGTGAGTCCGGATGGGGCACCGTACAAAAACAATGGGAAGGTCAGCACCAACATCCAGCGCATGATCTTCTGCATCTGCTCCTGTTCGGGCGTTTGGGTGCCCGTGGCGGGAGGCGTCATGTATTTCTGCTGTAGGTAGAAGATCAGACCCATCATCAAGGGAAGACCATTGATCCCGGTCAGTCGGAACAGCAGCACCTGCACTGGTTCGCTGAAGGTGGCGAACATGTGATCTTGGTCGGAAAGATCAGCCAAGAAGCCCCAGGCATCACCGGTCAGCGATTGGAACATGCCAAAGAAAGCCGGCTCGTGTCGCATCTCCACCGCCAGATACAAACCGGCGTACAAGGCGATCCAAACGGGGGTTTGCAGGAACATGGGTAAACAACCCAACATGTGCAGCGGGTTGACGCCCTTCTCACGGAACAGACGGGCCTGTTCTTGTTGCAAACGCTTTGGATCACCGGCATACCGCTTCTGCAACGCGTCCATCTCCGGCTTGACCTTGGCCATGCGTCGGCTGAACCGTTGCATGTTGATCTGGGAGCGGCGAACAATCGGGTGCAGCAACAGACGAACCGTCACGACCAAGAACACAATCGCCACCGCCCAATCGCCCACGAAGCCGTGCAGTGCGCCCAGATACGAAAGCAGCAAACTGGCCAACCACTGGAACGTACAGAAGGTGCAGAATCCACCCATGGAATACACCACGAGTCGGTCCAACTGGAGGCCCTGCACCGTGCTCGCTTCACGCAAGAGGGAACGGTCTTGGGGTCCAGCCCAAATACGGAATGAGGTGGTTCGGTTTTGACCCGCATCCAGCCGAGTGGCTGAAGTTCGAGTGGTCACCAAGATTTGCTGGTCGTCTTCCCCACCGTCGTTGGTGGCAATCGGTGTCACCCGAATGCGTCGGATTTGATCTTCCAAACTGGGGCGCGTTGCGGCCTTGGCCGGCATCATGGCCAAAGCGAAATATCGGTTTGTGGCCGCCAGCCAACCAATGTTCGAACCTTGGTTTGGCATCCAAAAATCAACGGCCTCGCCTCCCGCAAGACTTTCGCGAGATTCATCAAGCGCTGACGGACGAACCACCCGGGCACCAGAATCCAACACGCCGGCCCGCAAGGTGCGGCGATCCATATATCGAGCCGCGTCCACTCGAAGTTGACTCGGGGCGACTGTGTTGAGGGAAACCTCCAACGTCTGGTCGCTCAAATTCTCGATGCTTGTGTCGACATCAAAGTGATAGCCGTCCAAGGGGGAGAAAGACCGCGTGATGCGGAGCACCGGAACGCGGGCGTCTTCAGGTCCGGCTTCAATCGTGGCGACTGCTGTCACCACACCCTGTTCATCACGCGAGGATGACCAAGCAGGAATTTCCCCCCACAGCGGGACCGCGGTCCCGTTCAGTTGCAGTTCAAAAACCGACAGTTGGGGAAGAAAGATCTCGGTTGATGGCAAGGGGTACCGGATGGCCTCCGCCAACAGATAGTGGGCGTCTTCTGGAAGGTCTTCACCGGCTTCAGCCGCCCTCAGATCGCTTGCCTTTTCGTATTCATCGGACAGTCGGATTTCGACAACCCCGCCGCCGCCAGCATCCAAAGTCACACGGGCGGTACCGGCATCCTCCAACGAACCAATTTGAAAAGCAGTCTCGGTGTTGACTCCCGGTCGATACGCAGGTTCGACCAGAGGTTCAACCGAAGCGGTGCTGGCCGCCTCAAGGGTGTTGGTTGGGGAAGGCGAAGCAGAAGACTCCACCGACTCTTGTGTGGACGGCTCAGCCACAGTGGCCTGGGGTTCGGAAGCTGTTTCGATTGGCGTGGGACCAGTTGGTGGGTTTTGACCGCCAGCGATAAAAAGCACCAACAAACTGGTGGCCACAGCAAGCACTGCCGCCGTTACAAGCTTTCTCCGGGTGGATTGTTCCAACGTCAACGTCCTTCGCGCAAGCGTTCGCCCAGCCAATCGGCAAGTTCGGGTTCCGCAATGATCTTGGCCGCTACAGCTTCGATGTCGTAGGGCTCTCGAATGAATTCGAGTGTGGTTTTGTCTTCACCTTCGCTGGTTTCCAAAATGGCATACGACGCACGCGGGTCGCCATCACGAGGCTGACCCACCGAGCCAGGATTGAAAATCAACTGCTCATCGGTTGGAAGCGTCCATGGCCCTTCGCCCAGCTCTTCGGGAGAGTAGAACTCAGGCTCGGCAGTGAACACTCCCGGAACATGCGTGTGCCCTTGCATGCCGTACCGAGGCACTCGGGCGAAGATTTGTTCGAACTTTCTGGTCCCAGATTGAACGTCCTCGGGGAACAAGTATTCGTTGATTGGCTTTCGGGGGGTGCCATGGACCGCCAAGAAGTCGCCTTCTTGAACACGGACACGAAGCCTCCCCAGCAACTCCCAACGGGCGCGGCGTTGATCCGCATCCGTGACGGCTTCCAGTTGCTTGCGGGTCCAATAGGCCGCCCGTTCAGCCACCTCATTGAAATTGGTGGGCTCGTACAACGCCGCCAAGTCGTGGTTGCCAAGCAAACACCACTCGCACCGTTCGGCCACCAAATCCACACATTCCACCGGATTCGGTCCGTAACCGAGCACATCACCCAAACAGACAATGCGATCAACGCCGCGCTGATCGATGCTGGCGAGCACCACCTGCAAGGCCTCAAGGTTGCCATGAATATCACTGATGACTGCGGTTCGCATGCGTAGAAAGAGAGGATACCGCATGCCGGACCTCGTGGGTCCGCGTAGTGTGGAGGCATGACTGAAGATCAGACTCCCAACGAAGATCCGACCGTTTGCTTCTGCTACCGCGTCTCCCGAGCCAAGGTGGCCGCCTTTTTGCGGAAGCAAAACCCGGCCGTGGCCAGCCAACTCTCCGAATGCGACGGCGCCGGCACGGGGTGTGGGTGGTGTCGAAGGCTTCTGGAGGACATGCATGCCACCCACCAGGCGGGGGGAGATCCGGGCCAAGACCTCAACCAAGAGGCCAACGAGGCCGCCCGACGGACTTGGCGCTCGGAACGGCGGTCGGAACCTTCCTGAAGTGTTGCCTTGGCCCCAGTTGGGGGTATCCTCTTTTCGTGCGACGAATGCATATTGGGCCCAGCGGTGGCACCAGCGTTTGTTGACCCCGTGGACGACTGCCTGATGCACGCCGATTCCAGCGCTTCCGAAGGAAGCCAGACCGAGCCGGTCCCGACCGGCGATGAACCCCCTGAACCGTTCCACCTGCAGACTCCAGCCGGATTTGTTCCTGCGGACCAAAAGTGGCTTTCAGACCACCTTGAACAGCTTCAGGGCCACCTCCCACGTGAAGTGGAGCAGATCAACATTCGTCTGCTCGACGATACGGGGATGTCCCAGTTGCACCGGCAGTGGAAGGGGCTCGAAGGGCCAACCGATGTGTTGAGTTGGTTTCACTCTTCTGGCGATCAACCCCTCGAAGCCGATCTGGCGGTGGGCCATGAGGTCGCGGCCCGCGAAGCGGCGTTGCGAGGTCACCCAGTTCGACAAGAACTGCTGCTGTACATCGTCCATGGCATTCTGCACGGATGTGGATTTGACGACCTCGTCCCGGAAGCGGCGGCTCGCATGCATGCCGAGGAAGATCGGATTCTCGCCCTTTTGGGGGTCGAAGCCACCTACACCCGGGAGGCTTCCGAATGAGTCTTCACGACCTCTTTGGGGTGGGGCTGGTGCTCCTGGGCCTGTGGCTCAGCGCTGTCGCCTCGGCGCTTGCCGAAGCGAGTCGTTCCGGAATCGAAGCACGGACCTCGGTCCGTCCCCAACGGCTCGACCAACTTCTTGATGCCCGAGAACGGGCGCGACTGGCCGCGCGGGCGCTGGCCACCATGGGCCTGTTGGCCGGTGTGTTGCTGTTGACAAGCAATCTTGATCTCACCAAAGGCATTCTCGCGGTGCTGTTGGGCATCGTGGCGGTCGTGGTGGCGGAGTCTTTCGCCCGGCATGCCCCCGAAGCAACCGCCGCTTCAGGGCTGCGGGCAGTTGCCATGGCCGACGCCGGATTGGTCGCGCTTCGTCCCTTGATTTTGATTTTGGATGAGGCGGCCCGTCGCCTCACCGGGGCGAATCTCCGCACGGGTGAAGACGAAGAAGAAGCTGAATTTCGTCGCCACATTGAAGACTCGCAGCGCCGGGGAGGTCTGGATGAGCGTGGCGCGTCGTTGGTTGAGAACGCTGTGGAATTTGGCTCCGCGGAAGTGCACGAGATCATGACGCCTCGCATCGAGATCGACGGCATCATGCTGACCGATAATCTGGAAGCACTGACCGAATCGCTCCATGAGGTCCAGCACTCTCGAGTTCCGGTGTACCGCGAGAGTCTTGATGACATCGTGGGTGTGCTCCATGTTCGAGATTTGCTTCCCTACTTGGGACCACGGAGCAAACCGATCGACCTGGAGTCGCTGCTTCGTCAACCACTGATTGTTCCCGAAACCATGCCCGTTGCCGATTTGTTGGCCGCGTTCCGAGACCAAGGCATTCGGTTCGCCGTGGTGGTGGATGAGTACGGCGGCACCGCCGGAATTGCTTCCGCGGAAGACGTGTTGTCTGAGTTGGTGGGCGAACTGGAAACTCCAGAGTCTGATGGCATCGAAGTGCATGACAGCTTTATCGAAGTGGAAGGGTGGGTTCACGTGGACGAACTCAACGACCGCTTCGAACTCGATATCCCAGAGGACGACGACTACGAAACCGTGGCCGGCTATCTGTTGGCCGCCTTGGGTCGAGTTCCTGATGCACGAGAGTCCTACACCTGCGAGGCGGGACGGACCTTCAACATCACCCACGCCACGCCCACCACCATCGAGCGGATTCGAATTCTCCGGAACACCACCGAGCCAGACGCATGAAGCTCGCGCTTGAATTGTCTCAGCGTGAGGCCACCATCGGCGTTGGTCATCAAGGACAAGTGGCCACCCGACCCGTCAGTATGGGGGGCCGGCAAGAACACGATGTCCTGTGGCCCATGATCGAAGAGGCCACGCATGAAGTCGGAGGCAAACCCTCAGACTTGAGTGAAGTGGTTGTGAATGCAGGCCCAGGCGGATTCACTGGAGTCCGAACCGCCGTGGCAACCGCGGCCATGCTGGGTCGGTTGGGGGCTCAAGTCTTGGCGTTGCCGGCCCACTTGGCGGTCGCAGAAGCATCGCTTGCAGACGGAAGTGCTGAAGCAACCATCGTGTTGGCGGTCAAGAACCACCGAGCATGGATTGGCACGGTGCATTGGCAAGATGGCCGGTGGACCACCTCCGGCTCAGCGCAGGATGTGGAACTTGAAACCTTCTTCGCTCAACACAAACCAGCCCGGGTTGTGGCGGATGCGCATCTTCCTGAAGAATTTCAGAGTGAGTGCGAAATCATTCCGCTGCGGACCAGCGCCCGTGCACTGCTGAAGCGCTTGGAAAAAGACGCTTCACGAACCTCTTTGGAAGAGCTTCGGCCCATCTATCCCCGAGTGCCAGAAGCGGTCCGCCTCTGGGAAGAACGACGCCCGAGCTCGTAATCAGCAGTCATTGCCCCACGAAGAGAGCAGAATCTGCAGGTCAGAAAAGTCTGTCTCTGCGTCATCGTTGAGGTCGCCGCCATCTGACAATCCCCAAGCAGACAGCAACACTTGCAAGTCAGAGAAGTTGACTTCGTTGTCACCGTTGAGATCTCCGAGACAACCTTCAAATCCATCAAAGTGTTGCTTGGCGAGGTCATAGGCTTGGGGTCCAATCACCAAGCCCATCAGTCGACCAGGGAGATCATCCGCGATGGGGTGAATGCCACCCCAAATTCGGCTGAGCGAACACTGGTCGCTCGCGTCTCGGTAGCTGACCCACTGCAGTGTGACGTCGGTTGAGGGGCCTCTTTCAAAGACCAAGAAGTTGTTCTGAGGCGCGACATACTCGCCCAACCCACCTGGGAAGTACGGACTTCCGGTCAACAACGTCAACAGTTCCGCCGCGGCACGGCTGTACGTAGAGTGGCCCGAGACGTAACCCGCAAAGTTTGGGGTCACAAATGACGGTCGTTGGTACGGCCACCAGTTCTGGGCCAGAATCCAATCGCAACCTGCCGTATCGCTGGTTGGGTCATTGATGAAATCTGGACCACGCCAAGCAAATGCTGCGATCTTGCCAACATTCTGATTGAGAGAGCCAGCAAGATGCTCATGGCGTTCGCCAGGTTGAACGGAGTCGAACGTAATGAGCTCGATCAATCCAGGAATCAACTGCAGACCACGCGGGTCATAGCTCGGCAGCGAAGGGTCGGTCCGCTGACCATTTTGGGCCATCCATCGAACCACTGATACGGGTCGGACATAGTCGTAATAACCCTTGACGCCCCACGCGGTGATTGCCACATCGTGCATGCAGCCACCCAAGGCAAAATAGGCTTTGACATCAAACTCCAGCTCCGAAAGGATTGGGCCTTCGCCACCCATTTTGCGTTCAAACGTCGGATGATCCATCACGTCATTCAGCAAGGTGAACCAGTGGCCGGGAGGGGTTTCTGAATCAGGCCCATCGGCCCAGAACTCAGCCAGAACCCGTCCGTAGTCTCCGCGGGGAACCATTTGCACTGGGTAGGGATCACCCGTCACAGGGTTCACGCTGTACCCCTGACTGTCGTCTCCACCATTGATCACGTCATAGAAGTCAATGAAATCAGCAGGATCGGTGGGCAACGCGGCGTTTCCGATGCTGTTGGGGCTGATGTCCCAGTCCACCCCATCGGTGTGATCCAAGTGGGAGGACCAAATCAGAACTTGCTCAAAGCCTTCGAGGTATTCAAGTTCTCGAGCGGTATCCAAAAGAGGTGGAGATCCAGGATCCAAATACACAGCCCAATCCGAACCATCGCGTTCGTAGATGGTGCGCTGGTCGGTCTGAAGTGAGAACGGAACCACAGCACCCCACTCGGGAGACAAGAACGGGGGAATCCCGCCCTCGATAACATTGCCGGATTGATCGACGAATTCCTCAAAGCCCAGAGGTTGCCACCGGTTGGGGTAAGTCAAATCTGGGTTGCCTGGCTCTTCTGGGTACAAAGCCGGATTGATGGGTTCGTACACCAAATTTTCGTAGTCGTTGATTTCGTTGGAACTGTCAGCCAACCCGAATTGGATGTACGCCTGGGCGATTCGGTTGCCAACGGCGGCGGGGCTGTTGCCGATCAGCGTGTCGTTGGTGGGGTCAAGCCCCAATGAGATCATCTTGTTTTCGTAGGCCGGCAGCATCGTGTCCGCGCCAGGAGATTGGGCAAAACGATGGGACAAGAGGCCAAACGCAGCGTAAGAGATGGCGGTCTCTCGGGACGACTCTAAATCTCCGGTTGGAGCAACTGATTCATTGAAGAGCCAAGGCGCTGGACCATCTTCAAAGCAGCTCCAGGCATCCCACATGGCTGCTGAGGTGTGAAACAGGTTTCGTGCGTGCACGGTTGGCCGGGCAAAATCATTGCGAATGGATTCGAGAAGCAACTCGTTCCATTGGCGGGCCACACTTTCAGTGGCAGAAACAGTCGCGGGTGCGGCCAAAACGATCGAGCAGAAGGCAAACTGAATCCGGTTCATGTCGAACATGATTTCTCCCAAGAAATGTGACGACACATCATGACACCAAATCGGCCATTTTCACAGTCAAATCAAGGTGATATTCGGAGAAGCGTCCGAAAAAGGGCGGCCCAATGGGCCGCCCTCAATGTTCCACAAATTCTTGGCGTCAAATGTTCAGCATTCTGTGCCCCAGGCGGAAAGCACGAGGCTGAGATCGCTGAAGTTGGTTTCACCATCACCATTGACATCTCCGCCATCTGAGGTCAACCAGTTGGAGAGGATGATGCTGAGATCACTGAAGCCAACCACGCCGTCGCCGCTCAAGTCAGCTGGGCAAGGGGCTTCATCGGTCAAGACACCGAAGGTCAAGGTTCCACTCCACTGATCGTCAGTACCAGTGTCGTACCCGTGCGTCAAACGAATGGTCCAATCGCCAGCGCCGGAAAGACTCTGACCACACAAAGCGAAAGTGAAGGAGTATTCGCCGCTGTCCGCAACATTCCAGTCCGCAGGGAAGTCCTCCAAAATGCCGTTGACGCAAGTTTCAACGTTGAATGAACCGACCTCGATGCACGCGCCGCTTGGATCGGTGATTTGGATAGCAACATCACCGGCCCAGGTACCGTCAGCATCCGCATTCGTGAACGTCAATGTTGCCGCCAGCGAATCAAGACCCCCGTCCAAGGCAATGACGTACTCCACGAATTCAATGCCATTGAGTGCCCCGGTGTCAACCATGAGTTCGCTCAACACAACCGTTCCACTAGTTTCGTCGCAAGAGTCTGGGATGCCGTTGGCGTCACAATCTTCGGCCCCGCCGGCAATTGCTTCGCAGTCAGGAACGCCGTCGTCGTCACAGTCTGGGAGTGTTTCACATTCATCCAGAATGGCGTTTCCGTCGCAATCGGTCGTGGCGTCGATCTCGCACTCATCTGGGATCATGGACCCATTGCAGTCTTCACTAACGCCGCCGGCGATGTCTTCATCATCAGGTCGGCCGTTGCCGTTGCAATCAAGCACGTTGGTGAATGAGCTGTCCAAGACGAAGTTGCCGGTTGCACCTTGGTAGCCACCAACACGCACGACGTAGTCGCCAGCCGCCAAATCAGTGTTGATTCGTGAGGCATACTGGACACAACCGTCCGCAGCTTCGTCGTCGCCGGAATCACCGTCGCACACGACAACCGAGCCATCCAGGTTGTGGATCGACAAGTCAGTGTCGTAGTCAGAGTTGCACGTCCACAAATCAATCGTGCCGGCTTCGACAAGGCTGATCGAATAGAAGACGTCTGGGCCATCACCGGTGAAGAAAGCAGTGCTGCATTGGTCACCAAACGTGGCTTCTTCACCAGCACACTCGGTGTTGCCAGTCACTTGTCCGTTCAAGTCCATGGGAGTGGCGTTTTCGAACAGATCGTTGGGCACGCCAGCACCGCCTTCGCAGACGTCGGGGACACCGTTGGCGTCACAGTCCGTCAGGCTTTCGCACTCGTCGAGCACACCGCTCATGTCACAGTCGGTGTCAGGGCCAAGTTCGCTGGCATCATCCACGCCGTTGCCGTTGCAGTCGGAGGCGGTGCCGTACGAAATGGTGATCGTGCCGCCGGTGTATTCGGCGTCGACCGTGGCTGCTGCATCGTCATAGCTTTCCCAGAATTCAATGACCAATTCATTGGTGGGAAAGTTTGCCGCCACCGATCCAGAAATTGGCCCCCACTCACCACCGGGAGAGTTGCTGCCTTCGGCTGGGAAGAATTGAACGGAGACTTCGCCCCCGTTGATGTCCATCCGCATCTCGTTGCCCCAAGAAGGGCCACCCAAACCAGAGCCGGTGACATCGGTCCAGGTCACACCGTTCACGATGCTGCCTGCGGGCAAAGATTCTGTAAGAACGATGTTGTCGGGAGCACCCAAGGCGTCCCAACTGCCAATGCCAGCCAAATCAATAGTGAGTTCTTGGGCATGAGCAGTCATTGATGTTGCCGCGGTGACTACGGTCCCGGTCAGGAAGTATCTCATCTGTTGTTTCCTCTTTTTTGCAAGTACAAGTAATTCTTTGTACTACGCCACGTGCACCAGGGTGATGGTTTTCTTCCCGATTTTGTCAAGAAAACAAAAAAGCGGGCGGCCCGGAGGCCGCCCGCAGTGGAATTAGAGCTGTTTGAACCGAAGTTCAGGCTCAGCAACCACCCCAAGCCGACAGGATCACCTGCAGGTCAGAGAAGTTGGTCACGCCATCACCGTTGGCATCACCAGCGGTGGAGGTTTCCCAAGCCGAGAGAATCAGCTGCAAGTCACTGAAGCCGACTTCACCGTCACCATTGAGGTCACCGGTGCAAGGCTCATCGTCAGCCACGAAGGACATTTGGATGGTCCATTCTGGATCGGGGAACCCGATGCCAGGGTAGCCAACGAAGTCAGTCAAGCCACAGCTTCCAGAAAGAATGTAAGTGGCTGCACCATCAGCAACACTTGTCTCGTCGTAGGAGACAAAGCCATCGGCTGATGGGGGAACATCCATAAGGATGCCGAACGCAGAGCCTGCATCGATGGCGATTGGCGCATCAAAGGTGAGTTCTGCCACTCCAGACTCCATGCAGATGGTTCCTTCGCCCAGCACGACCATCGTGTTGACCGATGGTGCCGATGGGATTGGAATGCTGACCACTTGCACAGTGGCTTCCATGAAGCTTCCACCGTTGGCCACAGGAATGGCAACACAGCTCAATGCGTAGCCATCTGGATTCACAGTGTCTGCGTCATACACATTCAAGAACGTGTTCTCGGTTGTGATACCGCCACCAGCACAAGCAACTCCGCCGGTTCCAGCAAGAGCACCTTGATCGGCAGGGTAGACCGCGTCGCCGCCGTCACATGCTGTGTTGAATTCACAAGCAGCTTGGCACACGTCGGGGACACCATTGGCATCGGAGTCTTCTGCACCGTCTGCGAGATCGCACTCGTCAAGAGCACCGTTGCCATCACAGTCGTTGCCAAAGAGTTCACACTCGTCGAGCGTTCCGTTGTCGTTGCAGTCATTGCCGTCGAGCTCGTCACCGTCAGGAATGCCGTTGCCGTTGCAGTCATTGGCATCACAAGATGTGGAGATCTCATTGCCACCTTGATCGTCGAAGGTACCGGGACCTGCGTATTGATCGGGGGTGTTGCCACAAAGGATCGAGTTGCTCACCGTCGCGGTATCACCATTTTGGATGTAGATACCACCACCGGCTGAACCAGTGTTGTTGGTGAACAGGCAACCGTTTGCGGTTGGTGAACCGCCAGCGGTGCAAATGGCACCACCGGTGTTTTGAGCACTGTTGTTGCGGAATTCGCAGTTGGTGAAGATGGCACCGTCGGCACCATTTTGCAGAGCAATGCAAGCACCGGCATCGCGGGCGGAGTTGCCAACGAACAAGCAGTCAATGAATTCAGACCCGTTCTGGGCGTTGAGGTTACAAACTGCTCCACCGAGGCTTCCCGCGGTGTTGTTGCGGAAGACACAGTTGCGGAAGGTCACCTTGCCAAACTGAGGGTTCAAGATGAACGCACCGCCGTCACCGCCGGAAACACCATCTTCAAAGATCATGTTTTCGTAGATCTCAACCCCGAAGAAGGTCAAGCATTGGCGTGAGTTGGCACCAGTGATGATGGTGGTGGGGTTGCCATCAGCATCAACCGAACCACGGTGGATCACACCGTTGGCGGCCAAGGAGATGGTGTAACCCCAGTTGTAGACACCAGGACCCCAGTTGATGATGGTACCTGGGCAAAGATCAGCGAGGCCAGGGCCAATTTGATCGATGAAGTCTTGAGCACTGACAACGTTGAAGACTTGTGGTTCGCCAGCACATGGATCACCTGCGCTGAACGATCCTGACATCTCGTAGTTGCCTGTCGCTTCATTCCAACCACCGATTCGAACGATGTAATCGCCGGCATCGATGAGAGTGGTCAACGTGGATTGCCATGTGGGGGAGCCACAAGAGTCGTCATCACAGAACAGGATGTTGCCTGCCATGTCATGGATCGACAAATCTGTATCGAAATCCGAGGTGCAAAGAGACAGCGTCAATTCGCCCGTTTCAGGAACAGAGATGCTGTAGAAGACGTCGGGTCCGGATCCAGTAAAGAATTGGGCATCACAGGACCAAGTGTCTTCTTCAGTTGCACAAGCAGTAGACCCTGAGGCCAATCCGCCATCGATGTCAAAGGCAATTGCACCAGCAATGGTGTCATTGGCCACACCGCCACCTTCACAAACGTCAGGAACGCCGTTGGCATCACAGTCTGCTTGGTTTTCACACTCATCCAACACGCCGTTGTCATCACAGTCGGTGGTTGGGTCGAGTTCCGAAGCATCATCCACACCGTTGCCGTTGCAGTCAGATGCGGTTCCGTAGGAAATGGTGATCGTGCCGCCGGTGTATTCAGCGTCAACCGTGGCGCCTGCGTCGTCGTAACTTTCCCAGAATTCAATCACCAGGGTGTCGGCGGCAAAGTTGGCGGATGCGGAACCTGAAGATGGTCCCCACTCACCGCCGGCAGTAGAGCCGCCATCATTTGGGAAAAATTGAACGGCGACTTCACCATTGATGTCCATCCGCATTTCGTTGCCCCATGAAGGGCCACCAAGACCGGATCCGGTCACATCGGTCCAAGTCACTCCATTCACGATGCTGCCTGCGGGCAAGGCTTCCGAAAGGACAATGTTGTCGGGTGCACCGAGAGCGTCCCAACTACCAATACCGGTCAAGTCAATGGTGACTTCTTGTGCTTGGGCTGTGGCAGACGCTGCCAAAGTGACCAGTGCACCTGTGTATGCATATTTCATTGTGATTCCTCCTCAGGAATAAAACACGGATAGATCTATCCCCGGCGGGTGGCCGGTTCGTATTGATGCTACATCTAACTCCGAGAAGAACGAATTCAAAGAAACTTTGTGGATAGTGTCGGTATCCGCCGCACAAATCCATCTTCCGACATGGTTATCAGACACATGGTCCCAAATCTCAAAATCTGACCGATTGGTCCAAAGGGGGGGTCTGTGTGGCCCGATGGAGGGGTTGTAACGGAGATTCAAGATGCCCTCATCGCACGCACGTATTGCTCTTTATGGATCTGGTCCCGCCCTCGACGCCGCCGCAGAAGTGTTGCGAATGGCAGGACGCAGCGCGGTCTTTGCTGCGAGCAACGAAGAACTCAGCACCGCTGACGTCGTTCTTTATGAAGGTGAAGCGCCAAGCTCACTCCTTCCAGAAATCCCTGTGTTCCAAGTGGGTGAGGGCATTGATTTGGAATACGGCTTGGACCCAGTTAATGATCCTGCAGGCACCCTGGCCTGTATGGATGCGGTGGTCGATGAGCAACTGGCTTCATTGGATGCAGAACACGATTTGGCCGCGGCCAAAGAGGAACTGTTCCGAGTGGTCAAAGCCCAAGCCAAACTTGAAGCCGAGCTGGAGTCCCTCGCCGGGGGGATTGAAGAAGCGTGCGAAGAAACAGGCGGTCGCCTGCGGAAGTTGGTCATTGAAGCCGAATTCCGTGGCTTGATCAGCCAAGAACTCTGTGCCGAAGATGCCTTACGAACCGCCATGCAGTACCTCATTCACAAGATTGGGGTCAGCAATGCGATCGTGGCAACACCCGGTCTGGACGGGTGGCAGCTTGGTGCTTATGTGAACGTCGACGCGCCTCGTGATGCCACCCAAGATGTGGTGGACCGCGTGCTCGAACGTGCAGACCATTTCGCTTCCGCGAATGTCATTTGTTCCAACGGAACCGAATTGCAAGCCAAGCTTGATTTGGACCATCCTGGTCTTGATGGCCGCACTTGCGTGTGGACTGGTTCGTATGACGAAGCAGAAGCCAAAGCCAGTTTGATTTTCTTCCGCAATGAATCTTCGCCGTTCCGGCAAGAAGACCTTGAGACCATTGATGTCGTCTCAACGCTTCTTGGACGACAATTGGGGGGTCTGGAACGGATCGAACTTCGCGCTCAGCCAGAGGAAGATTCCCAAGACGAACAATGGCGCGACGCGGCGTAAGGAATCGCTAGCCTGCACCACGTGATTCCTCGTCAAGTTGCCTTGATCTGCCATACCCCACCAGGGCAAATGGCCCATTGGGACTTCTTGTACGAACGAAGACCCGGCGGTGCGTTGTGTGCAACCTGGCGCCTCGCCCAACCGTGTCACTCCGGTGAGGGGTCGACGCAGGCGACCCGGCTGTTTGACCATCGACGCCACTACCTTGAACTTCAGGCCGAAGAGGTCTCAGACCGGGTTGGAGTCGTCAAACCAGAAATATCGGGGCTCATCGCGGATGTTGATGACATCGACAACCCATCGTGCATGGTGGTGCGATGGTCGAATGGGCAGCGGTCCAAACTGGTCTTTTTGAGTCAAGAACTCCGTTACGAGCCTTTGGTCCAAGCTGACCAGACTTCCGAAGCAAGATAACGGGCGGCCATCGCAAACACGATGGCCCCAGTGATCACGATGCCAAGCGCACGAATCCAAGGCGCCGAGTCACAGAGCACCCAAGACGTGCCCAAAATGCACGGCAGCATGATGACCGTCGAAGCCACGATGCCTACAACTCCGGCAAAGCGAGCCCCCAGCCGGCGGGACAACCACACGCACTGAATCGCAGAGCCCACGGACGTGGTCAGACCAAGCGCGGCTTCTTCCAAAGGCGTCCAAATCAGAATCAAATTCAACAACAGGTTGGTGCCAACGACCACCATCCCAATGCGGACTGGGCCTCGTCGATCCCCTTTGGCGTAACACGCCCTCACCAAAACATGGACACAACTCATGGCCCAAATGCCTGGGCCGTAGGTCCACAACAAACGGGCCACTCTTGGCGCGTCACTCTCGGAAAACAATCCGCCCTCAAAGACCGCACGAACCATTGGGGTGGCCACCACGCACAGGCCAACAGATGCGGGCAAGCCCACAAAGAGCGCCATGCCAAGTGCGGTTCGAAGGGTGTCTTGGAACTCTTGGGCTTGGTCTTTGGTCTGACTCAGCCGTGGGAAAGCAGCGGTGGCGACGGCGATGCCAAATACACCCAAAGGAAATTGGTACAACCGTGAAGCAAGTGAAAGCGCAGTGTTCGCGCCTTCCTCCAAGGGATACGCGAACCCGAAAATGGTGGCACCAAACAAGGCGGGCCATGAAGCCAACAATGTGTCGGTCAGAATATTGACCTGCAAGACCGACAGTCCCATGCCGACGGGGACCGCACGCTTGGCCAACAGTCTGGCTTCATCCCAAGCGTCCCGGTTGGGTTTGGCGAAGGGTTGATCGCCCAGCACCGCAAGAGACCATGCCACCTGCAATACCCCGGCGACCAAAACCGCCCAAGCCGCACAGTGCATCCTGGCCTGTGGGTCTCCATCTGGTCCAGTGAGAACACCAACCACCAACGCCACATTCAAAATGGCTGGCGCTGCCGCCGTGGGGGCGAATCGGCCGCGAACCTGAAGCACGGCCCCCAACAACGCCACCAAACAAACCATCGGGGCGTAGGGCAACACAATTCGCAGCAACTCCACGGCCAGCGCGGGGTGTTCTCCTTCAGGGTGCAGTGAAAACAGCACCATTTCCAGCAGGGCGATCACAACCGTAAGAAGGCCAATCCCTGCGGAGATCCCCGCGGCCGCAAATCGAGCCGCTGACGGACGGTCTTTCTGGTGCCGTTCGGCATACATCGGAAGAAACGCTGCGGAAAGCGCACCTTCCCCAAAAAGCCGTCGGAAGAGATTGGGGATCTGAAAAGCCAAAAAGAAAATGTCAGCCGCGCCACCAACCCCAAAGGATCGGGCAAAAACAGCATCGCGCAGAAGGCCGGTGCACCTCGATCCCAACGTGAGGATCGACACCACTCGACTTGAACCACCAAGATTGCTCACGCAACAGTCCTTCGGACGCGCAGGGTTGAAATCATGAATACCAAGCCTCCCAGCAGCAAGGTGGGAACCATGCGCTGAGCCGCAGCGATATCAGTCCACGCCAACCCGAAGCAAGCGACAGAAAGAATGGCCCAGACCCACTTCGTCCCACATGCTCGGTGTCGGCCAGACACCACCCAAGACCACACCGCCACGATGCCAATCACGTTGGCCACCGCGTCCATCAACGAGGCGTGACGGTTGAGAACAGGGATCGCTTGACTGGCTTCGTCCGCAACACTGCAAACAAGTCCGGTGACCAGAAGAAAGCCCAACGGGAGCTTCCAAGCGCTCGACAGCAGGGCCAGCCATATTCCCCAGGCCACAAAGTGAATGGTTTTGTCACTGACAGGAACCACGCCAGGCAGCACCAAAGCTGGCCAATGGGTT
>CAXBRK010000031.1:0-19724 GCA_963978155.1 uncultured Phycisphaera sp.
TTCAAGCACCTGGCCAACGTTCATTCGAGAAGGCACACCCAGAGGGTTCAGCAGAATTTGAACCGGGGTGCCGTCTTCGAGGAATGGCATGTCTTCTTCGGGAACGATGCGGGCGATCACACCCTTGTTGCCGTGTCGACCGGCCATCTTGTCACCAACCGAAAGCGGACGCTTCGCGGCGATGTAGACCTTCACCATTTCCAAGACACCGTTGCCCAGCTCGTCACCACGCTTCATGTGCTGAACGCGGCGCTGCTTTTCTTCGTCGATCGCTTGGATCCGAGGCCAGAACTGGGAGTAGGTCTTGAGTGCGTCATCACGCACTTCTTTGCCACCCTTGATCCACTTCTCGCTGAAGTTTTCGATTTGCTCGAGGACAACCTCAGGAATGTCCGACTGACCGACCTTCTGTCGGGTCATGGGGTCGACCATTTGGGTACCGGTGATCTCGTTGACCGATTCCACCATCTCGCGGAAGAGTTTGATGGCCTTTTCGTCCATCATTTCTTCGTAGGCCTCTTGCTCTTCAGCCAGAGCGACCTTTTGCTCGTCGGTGAGGTGCAGACGGCGGGAGAACTTCCGGGTGCCGATCACGATGCCTTGGGTGCCCGAAGGAACCGTCAGCGAGTCGTTCTTCACGTCTTCACCCGCACGACCGAAGATGGCATGCAGCAGTTTTTCTTCGGGGGTCAATTCGCTCTTGCTCTTGGGCGAAACTTTGCCGACCAAGATGTCGCCAGGACCAACCCGAGCTCCGACGCGAACGATGCCGTTCTCATCGAGGTTCGAAAGGGCTTTTTCGGAGACGTTGGGGATGTCCCGGGTGAACTCTTCGCGGCCAAGCTTGGTCTCACGAATCTCGACATCAAAGTCTTCGATGTGGATGGAGGTGAAGGTGTCGTCCTTCACAAGCTGCTCGGAGATCACAATCGCGTCTTCGAAGTTGTAGCCGTCGAAGGTGTTGAAGGCGACCAAGATGTTCTTGCCCAGACCCAACTCGCCCTGCACGGTGGATGCACCGTCGGCGATGATCTGACCCTTCTTGACACTTTGGCCCAACTTGACGATGGGCTTCTGCGTGTTGCAGGTGCGCTCGTTCAAGCCACGGAACTTCAACAACTCGTATTCGTCCGAGTTGTCGACCACGATGCGCTCGGCATCAACAAAGGTGACCTTTCCGGAGTTGGTCGCACGAACGGCCATGCCCGAGTGGACACCGGCTGATTTTTCCATACCCGTGGCAACCCAAGGGACTTCGGGCTTGAGCAATGGCACGGCCTGCCGCTGCATGTTCGCACCCATCAGGGCCCGGTTGGCGTCGTCATGCTCCAGGAACGGAATCATGGCGGCCGAAACCCCGACAATTTGCTTGGGCGAGACGTCAACGTAGTTGACTTCATTCGGGTGCATCTGCATGAGCTCGCCTTGGTGGCGGGCCAGGACAGAAGCGCCTTCAATCTTTCCACTTGCGTCCAGAGCTTCCGCAGGGACCAAGGTCGAGCGGATCTCTTCATCAGCGCGAAGATGGATCACATCGCCAGTGACTTTGCCCTTCTCGACTTTGCGGTACGGCGTTTGGATAAAGCCGTACTCATCGATGTGGGCAAAGATGCCCAAGGAGCAGATCAAACCGATGTTGGTGCCTTCCGGGGTTTCGATCGGGCACACTCGGCCGTAGTGCGAAATGTGAACGTCACGCACTTCAAAGCCAGCCCGCTTGCGGTTCAAGCCGCCAGGGCCGAGGGCCGAAAGACGACGCTCGTGCACCAGCATGGAGAGCGGGTTGGTTTGGTCAACCACCTGGGACAACTCGGAGCGACCAAAGAAGAAGTCGATGGCGCCAGAGATGGCCTTGGAGTTCACCAAGTCGGTGATCTTGCCAATTTCATCGGGGGCCTTGACGCTCATGCGCTCTTGGACCGTACGACGCAACTTGGCGAAGCCCTTCCGGAGTTCATCGACCGCCAACTCGTCCAGCGTTCTCAGACGACGGTTGGACAAGTGGTCGATGTCATCGATGTACGCGGACTCGTCTTGAGCACGCAACTTCAACATGTACTTGATGATCTCGAGGAAGTCCTCGGGACGGATGTGCATGATGGACTCGTCGACATCCTCGTTGAACTTGCGGTTCACACGGAAGCGACCAACCTTGCCCAATCGGTACTTGTTCTCTTCATAGAAGCGTTCAGAGAAGAGTTCTCGTGCCTTGTCGACCTGAGGAGGGTTGCCCGGACGGAGCCGACCATAAATCTTCAAGAGCGCCGCTTCGTGCTCGGTGACCTCGGAAAGGAAGTCAAGCTTCTCTTCAGCAATCGTGTTCAGGATCAGCGGATCGACGGATGGGTCGACCACCCGAAGCGAATCCAAGCCCGAAGACAAAATGGCCTCGAGGGCATCGCCGAGGGCGGCGCCAGCCTTGGCCAAGAGTTCACCGGTTTCTTGATCAACGATGTCTTCTGCGGAGTAGTGCTCGGGCGTGAGCTTGGTGACATTGACATCTTCGACGTCATAGAAGGACTCGAGAATGCGATCGGTGGTTGAGAAGGGTGGCACCACTTCGCGCCCCTCGCCTTCAGCCAACGGATTCCACAACGCCCGCAAGAACGTGGTGGCCGCGATCTTGGCCGACTGATCGATCTTCATGCCCAAGACGTCTTTCTTGGTGACTTCCAGTTCGATCCAGGAGCCACGCTCGGGCACGATCTTCGCCGAGTGCAACGGTCGGTCGTGGAGGGTCTGGGCAATCGAGAAGTCGATACCAGGCGATCGGTGCAACTGAGAAACGATGACCCGCATGGCACCATTGACGATGAATTCACCACCGCCGAGCATCACGGGAATATCGCCCAAGTAAATGTCTTCGGTCACGTCCTCTTCACGGCCCTCCATGATGAGGCGAACGGTGACGCGCAAAGGCAGGCCGTAGGTCAGACGAAGTTCACGACACTCCAGCGGGGTGTAGCGCGGCTTCTCCAAGTGGTACTTGTGGTACTCAATGCGGATCTTCTCGTCGTACGAGACAATCGGGAAGACTTCTCGGAGGAGCCCCTCCAGTCCGACGGGTTCTCGCTTGTCGGCGGGAACGTCTTGCTGAAGAAACTTCTCGTAAGCGCGTGCTTGAAGTTCCGTCAGATCTGGAACTTCAACTGCATCACCAAGCTTTGAGAAATCACGAACCGGCCGGGAATCAATCTTCGCGGGCATGCATAGACCTCAACAGGGGGCGCCGATTGGCGGGAACCTGCGTTCAGGAAGGAAACATGAATTGGGGGGACGCCGTTCGCCTGCCACACCGTGAACGGTGAATTCTAGGAGGGCAAGCGATCTCCTGCAAGTCACGTGCCGCTCTGGGCTTGAATTTTTTCTTGACAATCTCAGCGAAATATTCCAATGCCCGATATTTTGCCTTCTAACCATGATTCCGACTCTCAACCGACAGGGAATGGCCATGGGTGCCGTCTTGGCACTTTTCGGAATCTTCTTGATTCTCCCTCTGATTTTGACCCTTTCTGGCGGGTTTGAATCAAAAGAGGGTGGATTTACGGCGTATCACATCATGGAAGTATTCCGGGACCCCCTGCTGCGTGCAGGGCTCGTGAACAGCCTGTGGATCGCCGTTGCGGTCACTGGGCTGTGCTTGGTGATCTCACTCCCTTTGGCCTTTTTGGAGGCTCGGACCAAGTACCCAGGACAAGGCCTGCTGTCCCCCCTCCTGTTGGTGCCATTGATCCTGCCCCCCTTTGTGGGCGCCATCGGATTTCGCCATATCTTCGGCCGAACCGGCAGTCTGAGCGTTCTGCTTCAAGATTGGGGCATCCTCGACCAGCCTCTTGATCTGTTGGCCGATGGCGGATGGCCGGCCGTGGTCCTGGTGGAAGCCCTCCACCTGTACCCGATCGTGTTTTTGAACGCCACGGCGGCGCTTGCCAATATTGATCCCGCCCTGGAAGAGGCAGCCCAGAGCTGCTCGGCTGGCCGTTGGGCTCGATTCCGACGGATTTTGCTGCCACTGCTGCGACCCGGGCTGTTCGCGGGATGCACCATCGTCTTCATCTGGAGCTTCACCGAGCTGGGCACCCCCCTGATGTTCGACATGCGGGAAGTGACCAGCGTGCAGATTTTTGATGGACTGAAAGAAGTCGCATCCAGTCCCAGACCCTACGCCCTGGCGTCGGTGATGCTGGGCATCAGCATGCTGCTGTACCTGGGAGGACGCCGCATTTTGGGTCGTGAAATCCCCGGTGGGTGGACGAAATCAGCCCGAGGCAGCGAGCCCAAGGTTTTGCGGGGCCTCGGCGGATTGTTGGCGACCACCGCGGTGGCGGGCTTTGTGGCGTTCGCGGCCATGCCGCACCTTGGCGTGCTCTTGGCCGCCGCCGCACCGGTTGGCGGGTGGTACGAATCCATCCTCCCGGAGAGTTTGGCGATCGGAAATCTCACCGAAGCACTCCAACACCCCACTGCCAGTACCTCCATCCGCAACAGTTTGGGCTTGGCCGCTGGTGCCACCATGATTGATGTGGTTCTGGGCTTTGCGATCGCCTGGCTGATCGTGCGCACCACCCTTCCAGGTCGCCAAGTGCTGGATGCTCTGTCGATGCTCCCGCTCGCCGTCCCCGGCTTGGTGATGGCTTTTGGCTTCGTCGCTTTGTCGTTGCGGTGGCCCTTCAATACCCCCCAGTTGGAGCCCTTCTTTGACATCTTGGGCGGCGAACCCAACCCCATTCCTTTGCTGGTGATTGCTTATGCCGTCCGGCGATTGCCCTACGTGGTGCGTTCGGCCGCGGCAGGTCTGCAGCAAACCGGCGGGGAACTTGAAGAAGCCGCCTTTGGCTTGGGAGCCAATCGGATCACGGTGACTCGATTGATCACCTTGCCCCTGATCACCGCCAACCTGGCCGCCGGTGCACTGCTGGCCTTCGCCTTCGCCATGCTTGAGGTCTCCGACTCCATCGTGCTGGCCCAACGCGAAGCCCACTATCCCGTCACCAAAGCCATCGCCGCCCTCTCCGAACGGTTGGGAGACGGCCCCTCGGTGGCCGCGGCGATGGGGGCCTGGGGGATGCTGTTGCTCGCTTTGGCCCTCTTCATGGCCTCTCGGATCTTGGGAAGCCGACTTGGTGCCATCTTCCGCGCCTAAGGGGGCGGCATTGAGCCGCTGGGCACCTACAATCTGCATGGCATGCCATTCACCCTAAGCCCCGCAACTGAGTTCGACGTCGACGTCGAAGACACCTCTTACCTGGATGACCGGAAAGACGCCCCCGAACGGTGGGTGCTCAACCTCGGTCCCCAGCACCCCGCCACCCACACCACCCTCCGTGTGGTGTTGGAACTGGACGGTGAACGCGTCTCCCGAGCCACGCCGCACATTGGCTACCTGCACTCGGGCTTTGAGAAGCTGGGCGAGCATCACGACTGGAACCAGTACGTCTGCACGATCAGTCGGATGGACTACATCTCCCCCATTGTCAATGACATTGCCTGGCACACCGCGGTGGAGTCGTTGTTCGACATCGACTGCACCCCGCGTTGCAAATCCATCCGCACCATTTTGTGCGAGCTGGGGCGCATTCAAAATCACCTCCTGTGCGTGGGTGCGGCCGCCCTCGACTTGGGCGGGATCACCTCGTTCATCTACGGGTTCAACGAACGCGAGTTTGTCTACGACATCCTTGATTTTGTTTCTGGTCAACGCTTCCACCCGGACTACACGCGGGTCGGTGGACTCAAGAACGATCTCCCTTGCGAAGAGACGTTCAAAACCATGGTCAAAGACTTCATCCACAAACGTCTGCCCAAGGCGGTTGGGGATTTGGAAACCATGCTGAACCGCAACCGGATCTTCATCGACCGACTGCAAGGCGTCGGCGTGATGACCAAACAAGAGGCCATCGACTGGGGATTGAGCGGCCCCTTGGCTCGCGCTTCGGGCGTTCGACGCGACCTCCGCAAGGACCGTCCTTACCTCTGCTACGCCGACGATTGGGATGGCCAAGGCGCGAAAGCCGTGGAGTTTGATGTCCCCATCGCCACGACCGGCGACTGCTACGCCCGCTATTTGGTCCGTATTGAAGAGATCAAACAGTCCGTTCGCATCATCGAACAACTGATCGACACCATCCCCGGTGGCTCAGTCAATGCTTCTCCTGAAGGCAAAGGCACCCTTCCTGAAAAAGGCCAGGTGTACGGCTCGATTGAAGCCACCATTCAGCAGTTTGAGTTGGTGATGCACAACCGAGGCTTTGATGCCCCCATCGGAGAGGCCTACGGCTCCATCGAAGGCCCCAATGGTGAACTCGGCTACTACCTCGTGGGGGATGGTGACCGCACCCCGTGGCGCGTCTCGGTTCGCCCTCCTTGCTTCTTCAACTTCTCGGCGTTTGCCAAGATGTTGGAAGGACACCAACTGGCCGACTTTGTGGCCGTGTTGGGTTCACTGAACATCATCGCCGCCGAACTGGATCGCTGAGGAACTGCCATGTCCTGGACCGTCAAACCCAGCCGCACCCAAGAGATCACGAAACGAACCGAGCCCTACCTCAGCGATGAGGCCAAAGCGAAGTACGAGAAAGATCTCATTCCCCGCTATCCCGAACGTCGCGGGGCGCTGTTGCCCATCTTGCACGACTTGCAACACCACGAACGGTGCATCCCGCACCAAGCCATGCTGGAAGTCGCGCAATTTCTCAACCTCACGCCCGGTGAAGTGCTGGACACCGTTTCGTTCTACGAAGAGTTCCATGTGGAACCCGTAGGACGTCATGTGGTGGCCGTGTGCCAATCCGTGGCGTGTGAAGCCTGCGGTCACGCGGCCGTACTCGACCACTTGAAAGACAAGCTGGGCATCGATGAGCACGAAACCACGCCCGACGGCAAAGTGACCCTCTTGGCACTGGAATGTCTTGGTGCGTGTGAAAAGGCACCTTGCATGCTGCGAAATGATGAATTGATTGGACCTCTGACTCCCGATCAAGCCGCACGTTTGGTGGACGAACTGGAATGAGCGACAAAAGGACCAGTCCAACCCGCATGCATGGCGTTGGTGCCTTCTTTGGCATGCTTTGGTCCGCCGCCACCCGCCCGACTCCCAGACGCCTTGAAGTCAATCGGCAAACCGAAACCACGGTCCGCGAAGGAACCATCCTCCGGCGAACCACCATCGAAGAAATCGAACTTCCTCCCAAGCGCAATCAACGCTGAAAGTCACCACCATGTTTCTTGACGAACCTGTCCTGACCAAGAACATTCCCGGCTGCGGCCCCCTCCAGAACACCTGGGGCAAAGCAGAAGACCGCACCGTCACCACGGGCAAGACCTATCGAGATCGTGGCGGCTACTCCGCGCTCGAGAAGTGCCTGGGCATGGAACCATCGGCCATCATTGATGAAGTGAAAAATGCGATCCTGCGTGGCCGTGGTGGTGCAGGCTTCCCCGCCGGCATGAAGTGGAGCTTCCTGCCGCCTGAGGATGGTCAACCGCGCTACTTGGCCATCAACTGCGACGAAGCAGAACCTGGAACATTCAAAGACCGCCTGCTGGTGGACTTTGATCCGCATCTGGTCTTGGAAGGCATTGCCATCGCGTGCTGGGCCTGCAAACTGGACCACGCGTACTTCTTCATCCGTGGGGAATACCCCAGCCAAGCCATCACCATGCAACGGGCCATCGATGAGGCCTATGAAATGGGTGTGTTCGGCGGCAACGGCCTGCTGGGCAAGTGCGATTTCAAAGTCGACTGCACGCTGCACCGTGGTGCTGGCGCGTACATCTGTGGTGAAGAAACCGGATTGTTGGAAGCCATCGAAGGTCGCCGGGGATGGCCTCGATTGAAGCCCCCCTTCCCTGCGGTCAAAGGTCTCTTTGGGCGCCCCACCATCGTCAACAACGTGGAAACACTGGCGGCCGCCGTCCCCATCATGGAAAAGGGTGCGGCCTGGTGGCAAGGTATCGGGGTGGAGTCTTCCATCGGCGGACCACCGTCGTATGGCACCAAGTTGATGGGCGTCTCGGGCCACGTTGAAAAGCCCGGCGTCTACGAAGCACCACTCGGCGTGTCGCTGAAGTGTCTGGTTGAGGATTACTGCGGCGGCATGCGTGGTGGCAAAGGCTTCAAAGCCGCCATCGCCGGCGGCGCTTCGATGGGCATCCTGTCCACCGATCAATACGAAGCCGAAATGGATTTCGACATCGGTCGCAAGTACGACCTGATGGGGCTCGGTACCGCCTGCCCCACCGTCTTCGACGAAGACACCGACATGGTGGCCGTGGCACGGAACCTCTCGCGATTCTTCAAGAATGAGTCTTGCGGGCAATGCACCCCGTGTCGCGAAGGCGCGCAGTGGATGTTCAAACTGCTCTCACGGATCGAAGCGGGCGAAGCGGACTCCAACGACCTCGACATGCTCTTGGAATTGGCCGGCAGCATGGGGATCATGCCGGGTACCACCATTTGTGGCCTGGCCGATGGACACAACTGGGCGGTTCGCACCGTGGTCAACAAGTTCCGCGGCGAATTTGAAGCCCGGGTCCGACCCGCCAAGACGGCGCTGCAAGGGGTGGCCCTCACCTCTTCGGCCAACGCAACCTGAACCAAGCCGCACCCCCCAATGCGGTCAGGCTGGTAGGTTCCGTGTCCCATGGACACGAGCACCTTTTTTGCGCTTCTCGGATTCACCTTCGCCGCATATTCCGTCGTAGGCAACGACTCCATCCAGACGTTGGGGCCCTTCCTCCACGCCAACGAGAAGAAGCCTTGGTGGCTGCTGTGGCTCTTTGCGGGCGGCATCATGGCCTTCACCGTGACCATGGGCTACTTGGGCTATGGCGAAATGCTCGGTGGCAAAGGCGATGACCTCACCTTCGGAAAATTCAGCAGCCTGTTTCCTGAGGATGCCAATGGGCAAACCGAGTTTCCCAAAATCACTTTTTGGTATTTGCTCCCCCCACTGACGCTTCTGTTTATCACTCGATTTGGTATCCCGGTCAGTACCACATTCTTGGTGCTGACTTTCTTCGCGCCGAAGGCGCTGCCGCAAATGCTCGTCAAGAGTTTGGGCGGCTACGGCGTTGCATTTATCTCATCCATCTGCATGTACATGGTGCTGAGCCGTTTTACCGAACGGTACTTCCTGAAGTACCCCATGCAAGAGACCAAAGGCTTCTTGGGCAACACCGCGTTTTGGACGACCGCACAGTGGCTTTCAACGGGCTTCTTGTGGTCGCAGTGGCTGACGCAAGATTTGGTCAACATCATGGTCTATTTGGGTGACCCAGCGGATGTCTCAGTGGGCAGCTTCGTCTTCGCCCTATGCGTCCTGCTCGGCATGCTTGGATTCATTTTCTATCAACGTGGGGGCAAAATTCAGGAAATCGTGCGGGTCAAAACCAACACCGCTGATATCCGATCTGCGACCTTCATCAACCTCCTCTACGGCGTGGTGCTGCTGATCTTCAAATTCGACACCTTTGGTATTGGCGCGAAGGTCCCAATGAGCACGACTTGGGTCTTCTTGGGCATGTTGGCAGGACGTGAAGTGGCCTTCCGTATTCGACTGAAAGAGACCGATCACGATCGCGTGTGGCCGATGGTGTTCTCTGATTTGGGCAAGGCGACTTTGGGGTTGGTGATTTCAGTCGCCCTGGTCGTGCTGCTGTACGTCTTTGAAGGCCGAGATCTCCAAGGCTTGTTTGGTGGGGGATAAACAGCCGCGGCTCCTCTTGAAGAGAGAAGCCGCGGCTTGATTCTTGATGGCTAAAGAGAGTCGGACCACTCAGGGGCACTGGCTGCCCCAGTTGTTGATGACCGAGATCAAGTCTTGGAAGTTCACTTGACCGTCTTGGTTGGCGTCGCCTTCACAGCAATCACCATTGCCAGAATCCTCGAATTCGAAGCACACGTTGTCGACGAACAACTCTTGGCCACCGATGCGGAGGCTTTGGATGTCTCCCACCACCTCGACCGTGCCTTCAAAAGCGCCTGGGACGGCAAAGGAAGTCACATTGATGTTCACTGGGCCCGTGGCCGTCGCCCAAGTGGTGCCATTCAGAGGGCCGAAGTCAAAGAAGTGGGGGAAGTTGATCACGGAGCCGTTGACTTCCATGACATTGATGCCGCCCGCTTCGTAGTAATCAAACTTCGCCCGGACGGCCGCGCCGAACCCCGCGGATGTGGCGTCGAATTCGACGGCAACGTTGTTGGGGTACATCTCGTTCCCGGTACCTGCGAGGCCGTAAGCCTCGATGTTGGCTTGGACATCGCCGGCATGGGGGTGCACCTTCGCGTTGATGCCGCCGGTCGTGAAGGTGTCACCGATGTGGTACACCGAGCCTGGAGCGAGATCCTCGAAATCCAAGCAGACAACGGGACCTGCGGCCGCCACCGAACTCAAGGCCACAGAGAAGAACAGAACTGGAGAAGTGATGGATTGCATGGTGATTTTCCTTTGCAGTGTTGACTATTGATTCGTGCCCCAAGTGGGCTCAAAAGACACGGCGAAGAAGCTCCTGTTCTCCCGCCAGCTATTCGTAAGAAAAGACAAAGGCCTCCCCATTGGGGAGGCCTTCGTAAAGGGGTGGGAGAAGTGGGGGAATCAGGGGCCCCAGTTGGTCAATACACTGAGGATGTCAGCAAAGTTCACCTTGCCGTCACCATCGGCGTCACCAGGGACGACTGCGGCCGCCAAGGGATACTCGAAGCAAACATCATCGAGCCACAGTTCCTGCCCGGCGACGACCAAGCGATCGATGTCGCCAACGATCTCGAGATAGCCAACAAAGCCACCAGGGACGCCGCCTTCCATCACATTGATGGTGATGGGACCCAGACCGGTCATGAATGATGATCCTGACAAGGGGCCAAAATTGTTCCACATCGAGGGAGTGATGGGGAACCCATTGACCTCGAGGTAGTTTGCCCCGCCCATGTAGGCGTATTTGAAGCTGGCCTTCGTCGCCAAGCCAAATCCTGAGGAGGGAGCCGAAAACTCTGCGGCGACGTTGTTGGTCCACAAGCGGTTTCCGCTGCCCATTGGGGCAGGAACGGTGGTGACCAATTCACCTTGGAAGGCGGTACCCATGGGGTGAGGCGTGATCATGACATCAATGTTGTTCGAGACAAAATTGCTGACTGGGGTGTACGTCGCACCAGAAGGCAAATCTTCGAAGTCGATGCAAGAGATGATGCTCGTCGACGCGGTGGAGACAGAAGTGATCAAAGAGACAGAAGCGAGAGCGATGGTTTGGATGGTTTTCATGACAGTATTCCTTGTTTTGTTGGTTCAGTGAGTTGGTCAAATCCCATTCGGGCTCATCCAACACGGCGAAAAACCAAGGGGCCATCCGCCAATTTCTTTCCAACAAAAAACGCCTCCCGAAGGAGGCGTTGGTGGCATCAACATTGATGGGAACGCTGGCTCTACTCGAGCGCGGCCACGCCCGAAATGATCTCGGTGAGTTCGGTCGTGATCTGACCTTGTCGGGCCCGGTTGAAGTCTCGAGAAAGCGTCTTCCTCAGATCACGGGCATTTTCAGTCGCCGCCTTCATCGCAATCATTCGCATGATTTGCTCTGAAACCGCACCATCGTTCACACACTGGAACAACCGGCTCTTGACCGCCAAGGGGATCAAATCAGCCAGCAACTCTGCGGGCTGCGGAGAGAATTCACACCCTGCGCTTCCGCTGGAGGCTTCTTCATCGACCGCTTCAGCTTCCAATGGAAGGACCTGAACAATTTCCGGAGTTTGGCGAGCATTCGAAACGAATTTCATGAAGGCCACACGAACCGCATCGAACTCCCCCGCCGCGAATCGATCCATGTATCCCGAAGCAATCGCTTCCACGGCTTCGTAGGCCGGCTTGTCGCCCAGTTCGTAACGGTTGGCGATCTCGGTGCCTTGGAACTGGAAGAAGCCAACGGCTTTCTTGCCAACGGTCTCAACCACCGTGTCCACCCCAGCCGCCTTTTGCTCACGCAAGTGGCGAGCGGCAACGCGAAGCACGTTGGCGTTGTAGGCGCCGCAGAGACCACGGTCGGAACTGACCACCAACAACAACTCACGCTTCCGGGCAGGTGTGGGGGCGTTCAACAGAGGCGAGCCTGACTCTTCCGGTGAAACCGTCGAGGCCAGTTCGGCCACCATGTCCGAAAGGGTTTCGGTGTACGGCTTGGTCGCCGAGGCTCTTTGCAGGGCCGCGGTGAACTTTGCCGTCGCGATCATTTGCATGGTCTTGGTGATGCGGGCAATCGTGCCGACTGCCGTCATCCGACGCTTGATTTCACGGGTACGAGCCATTGGGTCAAGAGTATAGATCCCAGCGGCGTCCGAAGCAGCCCACGCTCAGCCCGAGACCACCAATCCGTCGTGGGCGGGAGCGATGCCGGAGGGCAAACTGGCCTCCAAAGCCGCGTGAGCGACGTCGTGGCTCATGTGGATGAACCAGGTCTGCTTGGCCGCGACCTTCTCGGCCACCGCCAGAGATTCATCCAAACAGAAGTGGGTGGGGTGGCTGCGGGGCCGCAGCATGTCCAAAAAGAGATGCCGGAGCCCCTCCAGACGAGGCCACGACTCGGGCGGGATGGCCGAACAGTCGGTGCACCACGCAAACGGGAATGGGCCCGGCAAGTCGTTCAGGGCTGCTCCCGCAGCATCCACCGCATCAAATCGCCAGCCCAAGATGGGCATCTTGCCGTGCAACAACCTGATCGGCGTGGCTCGAATCCCCATTCGAGAAACCGAACCGTCCGTGGTCACCCGGTGCGTCCGCACGTGGGCCACAAAGGATGGATTGAGGTTTTTGGCCGCGTCAAAAATATGGCGATAGACCCGGTGGATGGCATCCAGCGTGCGTTCTTCCGCGAAGAGGTCGATCGGTTCCTGCATCAAAGCATTGAAGCGACGGACCTCATCCAAGCCGTAGATGTGATCCACGTGATGATGGGTGACAAAAATCCCATCGCAGCGTCGCAAGCCCGCCCGCAGGGCCTGGTACCGCAAATCTGGGCCGCAATCGATCAGCATTTCTCGAAAATGCCCGTCTGGGTCTTGGAAGCGCAAGGCCGCCGAGGTGCGAAGGCGCTGATCTCGAGGATCGCTGCTGGTACACACCGAGCAATCGCAACCCAAGACCGGCACGCCCGAACTCGTCCCGGTGCCCAGCAACATGACTGAAGCTTCGCTCAGCGGCATGACGGGCCCTCGGTGACCAACCCAAAGCGTGACTGAACGGCGTGAACCGTGCCCGCCACATCAGTGGCCTCCAAAACGCCGCGGCACATCGCCACCCCTGCTGCGCCGTGTTCACAGAGCACGTCAATGTTCTGAAGATCGACGCCTCCGATGGCCAGATGAGGGATCCCCGCCGAGGCGACCAGGCCCACGGCGGCCGGACCCACGGGTGGTTTGTCCTTGGTGGCGCTGACGAACATGGGCCCCACACCGACAAGATCAGCCCCCTCAGCAACCGCTTGCTGGGCTTCCGCCAATCCAGAAGTGCTGCGGCCAATCTGCGCATCACGCCCCAGGATCTGTCGAGCCGCCAAAGTGGGCAGGTCTTCCCGCCCCAAGTGGACATCCAATCCGAGCGTGGCGGCCACAGCGACGCGATCGTTGATGACCAGCCGCGTCGCCGAGGGCAACTTCGATCGAACCACTTCCGCGTGCCGAAGGAGCTCCCCGTCCGAACATGATTTTTCACGGATTTGCACCATGTCGACCCCAGCTTCGGCCAGTGCGTCCACGATGCGGCCCCAATCCCCTCCCGGGCACAATGCACGGGTCAGCAACACACACAGCCGGGGCTGAACCACGGGCTTTCGCGTCCCCAAACGCAACCGGAGGTCGCGGTCCAGGTCGTACCAGCCATGACGAATGGCCTGCACGCCCGCCGAAAAGGCTGGGGAGACCGTCGATCCAACCTCTTCCAAGACCCGCAAAGACTCCCCGACCCGGCCTGCGGCCGCGGCTGCAACACCTGAAAGGTCTTGTCGGGGACCGGCTGCGAGTTCAGGTGCGAGCCCCGGATCGGTCGCGGCACTCCGTTGAGGAAGCAAATCAGGCAATTGTGCTTCACCCAGCTCCCCCAACCGACGGCGACGTGTGCGGAAGGCCTCGGCGAGATCCGCATCTTCGAGAATCAACCTCGCCAACTCTTCCAAAGTGCGCAGTCCCTCCCGGGCCCGGTTCAGATTGGCATCCAGGAGTCGTTCGGCGCGCACAACGGAGCATAGCCCGCCTCGGTGGTGTGAATCTGCCGCCTTGCCCGATGTAGGGCCTTGGAGGCCCATGTGTACGAACAATTCAAAATCCAGCGAACCAGCCGTGCCAGCCAAGCCCGCGAGGTCATTTTGCTCGCAGAGAATGCCTCGGGAGACCGGTTGACCGGAGGCGTGGCCAGTGCCGTTCGTGAAGCACGGGCGACCGGGGCCTTCCGGGGCAAAGTGGGCGAAGTGGTGGTTTGGACCGAAGGCATGCTTTTGGTGGGCATCGGCCACGAAGACCGATCCACGGTGGAGCGATTCCGAGCCGCCGGGGCCGCCCTCGTGGGCAAAGCGTTCGACCTGCAACTCAGCGCCGTGCGAATCCACACCGCCCACGTTTTGCGGGCCAACGATGCGGAGGATGCCGGCCGAGCGTTCGGAGAGGGACTCGGACTTGCCGCGTGGCGACCAGATGCCCACGACGGCACCGCCACCCGGCGTGAGCCATCCCGACGCGGGTTGCGGATCGATCCCGATGACGCAGGATTTCGCGAAGGCCTGGACGACGGTCTCCTCGCTGCAGAGTGCGTGAACGAAGCCCGCCGCCTTGCGGCCAGCCCCCCCAACGAATGCAATCCAGCCTGGTTTGCCAGCGAAGCCAAAAAGTTGGCAAAAGCCGTTGGGCTCAAAGTCAAAGTCGTCACCGCTCGCCAAGCGGAGAACCTTGGCATGGGTGGTTTGGTGGGTGTGGGTCAAGGTTCAGAAACCCCGTCGTGCATGGTGGTGTTGGAGCACGACCATGAAGATGCGCCAGAAGACGAACACTTGGTCTTCGTGGGCAAAACCATGACCTATGACTCCGGGGGGTATTCCCTCAAAGTCAACAACGGCATGCTTGGCATGAAGTACGACGGCTGTGGTGGCTTTGGGGTGTTGGGCGCGATGCTGTTGATCGCGCAAAGAGACTTGCCCGTTCGCGTCAGCGCCTTGCTGCCGTGTGCAGAAAACATGGTGGATTCCACCGCATACCGTCCCGACGACATCATCACCATGATGAATGGAGCCACCGTTGAGGTGACCAATACCGATGCCGAAGGACGACTGATCATGGCCGACGCGCTGACGTATGCGTGCACCAAGTTGGAGCCAACCGCGATCGTGGACATGGCCACCCTGACCGGAGGCATCGTGGTCGCCTTGGGTTCGTGGTGCGGAGGCATGTTCTGTGGTGATGAATCCTTGCGTCACCGACTGGAACTCTCGGCCGATGAGACCGAAGAAAAACTGTGGCCCATGCCCGTGTGGGAATGCCACCGAGACTTCATGCGTGCTCGCCACGCGGACTTGTGGAACAGTGGACCCAAGCGAGATGGCCACCCCATTCAAGGGGCGGCCTTCCTTTCCCACTTTGTTCCCGAGGACATGCCTTGGGCGCACCTAGACATCGCGGGAGTCGCCCGAACGGAAGGCAACGCCCAATTCTGTGAAGGACCGACGGGCTTTGGGGTGCGTTTGCTGGCCGATTTGGCCGCGGGTTACGCCGAACTTGAGGCTTGATCCTGAGGACTTGCCCCACGCTCAATTTCAGCCATCTGCTCGACACGCCGGGCGTGGCGATCGGGTTGCGGTTCAGCGTTCATCCATGCCCCAACCGATTCACACATGACATCCACTGAGGTGCGATCGGCAGAGAAGCACAGCACGTTGGCATGGTTGTGTTCACGAGCGCCTTGGGCGTGAGCGGCGTCCACCACCAACGCGGCTCGAACACCATTCACCTTGTTGGCGGCAATTGAAACGCCGATGCCACTTCCACAGATCAAGATGCCCAATTCAGATCGACCTTCGGCCACATCTTGGGCCACGGCCAAGGAACGCACCGGGTAATCGCACGCTGCACCATCACACGCGCCTTGCACCACCACATCGTGGCCCTGCGTCTTGAGATGGTCGACGACACTGTCCACGGCAGCATGGCCGCGGTGGTCACCCGAGATCGTTATTTGCATGCGTCACTTCCTTTAGTACTTGATCAAGAACAGCGTCCAATCGGTCCGCCAAGTCGGCGTACACCCCAAAGCCATGGCCGATGGGGTCAGGCACATCACCGGCGGGATCCAGCGTTTGAATTGAAGGTCCCGGGGCATCTCCCAAAATGCGTTGCGCGGCTTCCGCATGGGCCGCCGTCATGGCAAAGACCACCGAAGCACCTTGCAACATTTCTGAAGTCAAGGATGCGGACTGACCGACTTCCGAGATTCCTCGAGAAGCCAACAACGCCGCCACTTCAGGTGAAGGCTCCGATCCGTCCACCGCAAAAACCCCAGCACTGCCCACAGTCCATGTGCTGTCCAGTCCATGTTGACGGAGCCAATCTCGAGCCAAACCCTCCGCCAAGGGGCTCCGACAGGTATTTCCGGTGCAAATGAACAGAATGTGCTGCGACATCTCATCAATGCTACCCCCTTCCCCGGACCGATATGATTGGGGTCAATAGGAGGATTCCGTGGAATTCGTTGAGTCGACCGAAGTCGAAGAAGTCATGCAAAATCTCCAAATCGGAGCCGAAGACGTAAGTGAACACGTCTGTCGCCTCGATTTGGCAGAACAAGCCGATCTGACCCGCCACGAACTCAAACTGGAGCCAGAACAGCTGGCCACCCGGTTGGATGAAATCCTTGGCCGGCTCTCACTGGATCAATTGCTTCTTGTTCCCACCGGAAAGTGGTCCGACATTCTCGATGCCGTGGCCTTCGGCATGGCGGAGGTCGAAGCGTGGCAGGAATTCGATCATGTCGCAACCGTGCACCGCAACGGCAGAGACCCCGTGCTGTGCCATTCCGCTGATTTGCCCCTTTTGCGCCGCTTGATCGAGATCCTCGCCCGCGATGGTGAAGGAGATGAACAATCCCTTCAAGTGCTGACTCCTTCGAGCCGAATGGTCCTTGAAGTCTCGCCTCCAGATCGACTCCGAGCCGCATTCGCGGATCCAGTCCGAGTGGATTTGGTGTCGGATCTTTTGGACAGTTGATCGACAAATCGCATGAATCCATCGGCCGAAAATCACTCACCCAACACCGACGCTGACTGGTGCTCCGCCGAGCGTGAAGCACGACGGTCCCTCGAATCAGCTCGGGGCTCACGCGACGCGAGCTTGCTGGACACCGCACTCACCCAACTTCGGGAGGCCTGGCAGGCTCGTGCCAACGCCGCCCTCGAGCACGCCGCCGAACATGGTGTTCAGTGCACCGAAGTGCCCAACAATGATGAATTTGTCCCCGAACCAGGAATTCATTTGATCACTGCCCCCCAAGTGGGTGCCGATGCACGGCGACTGCTGACGGCCGGTTTGGAACATGGTGTCCCTGTTTTGGCTTTGGCCCGAGAGCCCATGACAAAATTAGGAGAGCGTCCGGTGGCCGTTTTGGGCCGCGGCGTGGTGGTTCGAACGCGCATCGAACCCGAAAAAGATGCTGATCATCCAAGTTTGGCATGGTGGAAGATGGCCTTCTCGGCTCTGGTAGAGGCCGCGCAACGGGCCGATGACCCCACCGCTTCCCCAGAACGTCGACTGGAGATCATGCTTGACCGATTGGATGGCCTTCCGGGATTGAGTACCGAATTGATCGAAGACGCTCGCGAACTGGCGGCGATGAAGTCAGAATAAGACTCGCACCCTTGAACGGAGGCTTGCCATGATCCAGACCCGACCCCGAACCCGATGGGTGATCCAGATGAGTTTGATGACCGTGATGTGCGCGGTCTTTGGTGTATGGGGCTGGTACGACTATTCCGTCAAAATCCCCATGGATGAACTGGGGTACCAGAAGAAAGTCGCGTTCAGCAATGTGAAATCCGGCTTGGAAGCCCACGCCAATGGGGAAGACAACGCCTTGCAAACCGCGGTGCAAGCGGTCCAAGCCGCCCGCCAACAACTGACCGCAAGCATGACCGAAGCCGAGATTGAACAACTCAAGTCGGTTCGAGAAGAGATGAACTCACAGTTCAAATCCGAAATGCAAAGAGCTCAGGAAGAAGGGCTCGTGTCGGTGGAATTCAATTACACCGCAGAATTGGGAACCGTCGCCCAAGCCAGGCTTCGCTGGAGTCTGGAGATCGATCGATTGGCCGCCGGCCTGCTTGCCGTTGGACAAGGGCGATGGGCGCGGGGCAGCGACGCTTTTGCGAATTTCGTCGAAGGTGTTTCCTCGGGAATCACGGCGTATCAGAAGTTCCCGGTCCCGAACAAATGGAACCGGATGGTGCAGTGGCTCTTCATATTGTGCGGCCCCTACGCCGTGGTGGCCGGACTGCAATTGACCGGTGGTCTCCGGAAAAAGTACAGCGTGGATGAAGACGGAACCTTCCACCACCCCCAGGGATCCTGGGAGGCCGCGGAAATCAGTGACATCGATATGAGTCGATGGATGAGCAAGAGTGTGGCCAAGATTGTTCATGCCGACGGCCGCACGGTGATGGTCGACGACTACGTGCATCAGGATGCCGACCAAATCATCGGCGCGATCGCCCACCGGCTGCGTCCCGAAGAGTGGACCGATCACGCCAAGGCGGTGGGATCAAATTCTCCTTCCGAAGAAGTCGACATCCCCAGCGACTCCCCAGAGCAGGATTAAGGTGCCGCTGCTTGAAGCCCGAAATCTTGTAAAAAGCTTCGGCGCACGCCGAGTGGTTGATGGCGCGAATTTTTCTGTGGATCCAGGTGAGATTGTTGGACTCTTGGGGCGAAATGGAGCTGGCAAAACCACCAGTTTCCGCATGGCTATTGGCATGCTGGACGCCGACGAGGGGGAAGTTCATTTCGACAATCGCAATGTCACCAAACAACCCATGCACCGTCGCGCTCGCTTTGGGATGGGATACCTGGCTCAAGAGCCAAGCGTCTTTCGGGGAATGACTGTTCTGGAGAATTTGCTCGCGGTGCTCGAAATGCACGAACCTACGGCCGCACAAAGAAAAAATAAAGCGCGTGAATTGATCGAAAGATTTGGTCTCCGGCACAAGGCTGAAGATCTGGCCGAGACTTGCTCGGGTGGCGAACGCCGTCGACTCGAAATTGCCCGGGCCATGGCATGCAAACCTCGTCTGTTGTTGCTCGACGAACCATTTGCCGCCGTGGATCCCCACACCGTAGAAGAACTGCAGGGCGAAGTCCGCCGCTTGGCAAAGAGTGGCATTGCCATCTTGGTGACGGACCACAATGTTCAGCAGACCCTGCGAATTTGTGACCGGGCGTACATCCTCCACGAGGGCAGGAACCTTGCGGAGGGTGCTCCCAAAGATTTGATCAACGATGCAGTGGTGCGCCAGGCTTACTTGGCTTCAACGTTTCGCGGCGACGAATTTGATTAAAAACCCGGGCTTCCGAACCGGGCCCCGAGGACACCAAGGAAATCCGCAAAGACATGATCAAGACTTCGGGTGGCGTCGATCAGCACGTGCGTCTCTGGCTCTGATTCCGCCTGTTCGTGGTACCCACGGCGGACCGCGGCGTGGTACGCCGA
>CAXBRK010000032.1:0-18353 GCA_963978155.1 uncultured Phycisphaera sp.
GCTCGGTCGGTCGAACGGGGTGAGGCTTTTGATACGGGAGACGTTTGGATCCATGCCGCCAATGGCGCGCGATTGGGGCCGGACAAACGCGCGGGCCTTGAAGATCGGGTGCAACTTGACCGGGTCACCATTGTTTCTCGGGATGCTGAAGGCTTGCCCAGTTCCGACATCAGTGCTCGGCGCATCGATATTTTGGTGTACGCCGCGGATGGAAACCGGCCTCGCGAACTGGAGCTCAGAATGCGTGATGCGGTGATGAGTCGTCCGGAGGATGGTGTCTTGGCGTCGATTGCCGATCCCAAACCCATCCGGATGTACGACCCCGAAGATCCGCGTCGAAGGCGAGCCAAAGTGCAAACCTCTTCAGAGCTCGCGCGTTGGATGGAAGAGCCTGACCGTTCTCCCAAGGTGATGAAGATCTTGGAAGTTTTGGCCAAAGCCGAGCGTGATCAGCGTGTCATGGCCAATGTGAACGAGCGTTTGCGCGACGTGGGTTTTGTGGAACTCCGATCGCCGGGAGACGGAGAGGTCTGGCAACTGTCCGCCCAAGGTGTGGACCAGGACGGAACGTGCTTGGGCAAAGTCCGACTGCGACGCCGATCAGAAGATCAAACGCGATCCCTTTCTGCACCTAGTGCTTCCATCCAGGTCACGGATGCTGGCTTGTCGGCATCGCGAGGGATGGAACAATGGCTGGGCCGAGCGGACGCGGCCGCGACGGGCATTCGTTTGCACTTGCCTCAAGCCAAAGTGGGACAAGAGCCCGAGGCTCGTGAGGTTTTTCTGAACGACCTGCAATTGACGAGTGTTGATTTGCAAGCCCCGGTCCTGACGTGGCAGGCCATTCAAAATCGTTTGGATGCCATTGATCCATCGACCCGTCGGCTCTTGGAACGCGTGGTGGATCGCACCTTCCGGGAATCCATTTCGAACCGGTGGTTCCGCGTGGCCATGCCCGCCACCTTGCCCGGGCTTACGTTGTTGGGCGCGACCTTGGCGTTGCGAATGCGGGGGCGTCCGTTGCTATTGGTGTGGTCTGTGGCGTACATGCCCGCGTTGTTTTCCATGCTCTTGGTCGTGGCAGGAGCCAACGCTGTTCGCACTGGTCTTGACAATGGAATTTGGATCATGGTGGCGGGACCAGCTTTACCACTGATCGTTGGTGCTTTGGCGGCCATGCGGAGCCGACCCGCATGAAATTCTTCCTTCCGCCACTGATACGCCGCACGGTCCGGGCCCGATTCTTGGGCAATTTTGTGTTGCTGTTCGGCTTGCTCTTTTTGCTGGGGACCAGCATCGACACGTTGTTGACCTTCCACGAATACCTCGAAGTGACTTCGGGTGAGGGGGTGCAACGGTTTGTTCAGGCCTTCGGTTTTGTGATTGACTTCCAACTTCCTCGTTTGTTCCAGCTGTATGCACTGCTGTGGTCTCCTGCAGTGGTGGGGGCCGCGGGATTTACGTTCGTTCGGATGCAGCGCCACCGTGAAATTGTGGGGCTGCAGGCCGCAGGCATCTCCCGCCGTTCGTTGATGCGTCCGATCGTAGAAGGCACGTTGATTTTGATCGTCCTCCAAGGATTGAACCAAGAATTCATGGTGCCCAAGTTGGCCCCGTTGTTGGCCCGTACCCATGGCGATATTGGGCAGGACGCTATTCGTGCCTTTGCGGTTCCTCCGACCCCAGATGGCTCTGGTCGGCTGTGGTGTTCGGGGACTTGCGATCCAGTTCGAGGCACCATGGCAGATGTCTTGGTCCTAGAGCGAGACGACACCGGTCGAACCGTGCGACGCATCGAAGCCGCCGCTGCCAATTGGGATGAGGATGGCCTTTGGACATTGAACGAGGGATGGGCCATCGATCTGGCTGAGTTGCCGCGTCCTCCCCAGCCTGTGGCATCCTTGGCCACCGACCTCGACCCCATGGTGTTGTTGGCTCGGCATCGCTCACAATTCGCCTCGCTGTTCGGATGGACAGATATCTCGCGCACGTTGAAGCGGTTGGAATCTGGTGGGCCTGAAGTCGATTCCGTTGAAGATCGTTTTCGCCGTCAGTACTCCGCGCACTTTTCGGCCTTGCTGGCCGGGATCTTGTTGCCCTTCTTGGCGCTGCCGGCTTTGCTTGGCCCCCGGCCAGACGGCTTGATCCGGGCCGGGACACGCGCGATCGCTTTGGGCCTCGGGGGCTTCGTGCTCACTTGGGGTTCGATGTTGGCCGACATCCCTGGATTTTCTCCGGAGATCGCGCCGTACTTGCCCACCCTGTTGCTGTGTCCACTCGCGATTGGCGCTTGGCTCAGTATTCGCGGTTGATCAATCGTTCTGCCCAAAGTCAATCGCGTCTCGGCCCAGCAGCCCGCCACAGGCGACGGCCAAGTCAATTCGAGCGGTTTCCAGATCGGTCAGGGCGCTCACCATCCGGTTTTGGGCCGCGGCCAAAGCTTCCGCGGCCTCCAGCACTTGTCGACTGGTCACGGTTCCGGCTTCAAACTGTCGCTGTTCTCCGCCCAAAGCCGCTTCGGTCACTTTGAGTTCTTCCCGAGCGGCTTTGATCCGTTCGCCCGCGCTTTCGTAGCGGTCGGCCGCATCAAGGACTTCACGTTCGATCTGATCCATGATGGAAGCCCCCGAGCGAATCTCTCGAAGTCTGGCCAACCGTGCCGACCGGGTTTGGGCCTCCGCGGCGAGATTTCCCAAAGGCATGGTCGCGTTGAAGCCGAGTGACCATTCACGACCGTCGTTGATGGATTGGAACGCGTCTTCAAAGGTGTTGCCAATGCTCGATCGGCCCCAACCGGCAACAAAATCCACCGCGACGCGTTCGTTGTCTCGAGCGCCTTCAAGTCGCTCTTGCAAGTTGGACAGGCGTCCTTGGTGTTGGGCGATTTCCGCCCGTTCGCTCTTGGCCAGTGCCACCAAGGCCTCCCGGTCCAGGCTTCGAACACTGGGGTCTGGAAGGGTGTTTGGCGTCAGTCCACCTTGTTGACCCAAGGGGAGATCTGGACGACGCATTGCGGCGCGCAGTGCCCGTTCGGCGTTGCGATGGTTGACATCAGCATTCAAGAGCGCCTCTTGGGCTGAACTCAAACCACTTTTGGCCCGCAGTACTTCGAGTTCCGCCGAAGCTCCGGCCCGAACCCTGCGTTCAGCTCGGGCAATTTGATCTTCGGCCAGCCGTACCCGTTCCTTGGCCACGGCCACCGCTTCGCCCGCGGCATACCACGTCCAATACGCCCGCTCCGCATTGGCCAGGGTGTTGGTGATGGACAGCCGAGTGTTCAAGACCGTGAGGTCCAACTCGGTTTGGGCAATTCTGATGCCGCGCTCGAAGTTCTTGACGCCTCGCCCTTTGGTCAAGGGGGACCGGTAGGTCACGTCCAGTTGGGCGGCGTTGTACGACGACAGACTGAACGCAGCGTTGGTGGAAGAGCGGAACCAAGGAAGGCGGACGTCCAAGCTGTCCCCGGCGCCCAACGGCATGGTGAGACCCAGTGAGGCGGAGCTGTTGTCATTTTGCGAACCTTGGGTGTCTTGGGCCGCGGGGCTGTTGTTGCTGCTTCGATTCAGGGAGGCCGACAGGGTGGGGTCGGTGATCGCCCGTGCTTCTTCAAGCGTGGCCTGGGCGCTGTCGATGCTCAACAGTTCCACTTGGATGTTCAGGTTGTTCTTGAGGGCCGAGGCTCGCACACTCCCGAGGTCCAGCTCCACGGGAGCGTCTGGAGCGGACGCGGTGGGAGAAGGCGCGGGTGCGACGCCTTGTGGTTCTGGATTGATCGATGAGGCTTGCGCCGGAAGCTCGACGGCCGGGATCAGAGAAGGCACAGGTTGCGAGGCGGTCAGGGCCTTCGACGGCTGGCAGCCCGTGCTCAGCCAGGTCATGAAGCAGGTGGAGGACCACAAGAAAAGCTTGGTTGGTTTATTCATGACGCAGAGCCTCAATGGGGTCCAATCGGGCCGCTTTCATGGCCGGGAAAAAGCCGAAAATCACGCCGGTGCCGGCACTGAATGCCACGGCCAATGCCACCGCCCAAGATGGAATACTGGCCGACTGGAGCCCTTGTTCTGGAATGGTGAGCAGGAACGCCAGACCTTGACCCAAGCCCAAGCCAATCAATCCGCCAAGCAGTGACAGGACCACCGCTTCCAACAGGAACTGAAGCATGATGGCGGAGGGGGTCGCGCCGACGGCTTTACGAAGACCAATTTCGCGCGTTCGTTCACTCACGGACACCAGCATGATGTTCATGATGCCAATGCCACCCACCAACAAACTGATGGCCACGATTCCCGCCGCAATGGCGGTGATCCCGGTGGCCAGTTTGCCGAATTGTTCGATGTATTGATCGATGGCCTCAATGCGGAACGTGTCAGGATCGTCGGGGCCCAATTGCCGCATCGAACGCATGACATAACGGACTTCTGCGGTGGCTTCGTCCACCAACTCTGGGGATTTGACTTGGCCGGTGATGTAGAAAAAAGACCAAGGACTTTGCATCCTCCGGGCGGTGGAGAAGGGCACCCAGATTTCGGTTTGCTCTGGTTGAAAGCTCATCATGCCAGTGCGGTTGGTCTCGATGACCCCGACAATCAAAAAGCGCCGGCCTTTGACCATGATGATGGAGCCCACAGGATCGGGCGGGAGTTCCAACTCGGCGATGGCATCGTCGTTCACGATGGCCACGGGTTTGGCATCGATTTCGTCGGCTTCGACAAATGGTCGTCCCATGATGACGGGGCGGTTTTCAATGTCATGCCAACTTGGCCAAATGCCAACCACATTGATGTTGGGGACTTCTTTTCGACCGTGGATGACGGTGGCTCGGAAGTCGGTGTTTGGTGTGAACTGTTCGAAGGAGGGGCAGTTCTCCACCAGCCCGTCGAGCTCGCGTTCTTTCAGTTTGATCTCGCGCCAGGGGTAGCGATTTTGTCCGGCCCGATCCGGCTGATCGGGGAAGATGAACATCTTGCTCGCTCCGAAAGACTCAAACTCACTGAGCACTTGTTCTTTCAGGCCGGTGAGGGCGGCGATCACCGTGGACACCGAAGCCACGCCGATCATGATGCCCAACGTGGTGAGGAACGAACGAAGCTTGTGCGCGCGGATTTGCCGGACCGCCAACAGGATCGTCTGCAGAAAGAACCGAGGGGACAGCTTCATCGTCGTGGCTCCACGGATTCATCCGACTCGATCAATCCGTCGCGCAGCCGCACCACCCGAGTGCACCACTCGGCGATCTCCGGCTCGTGGGTCACGATGACCACCGTTCGGCCTTCGTCGTGCAAGTCCGCAAACAGCCGCATGATTTCTTCGGTGGTTTTGGTGTCAAGGTTGCCCGTGGGCTCGTCCGCGAGGAGAAGAGCCGGATCAGTCAGTAGGGCTCGGGCCACGGCCACCCGTTGTTTTTGACCGCCTGAGAGCTGATTTGGTCGGTGATCCATGCGATCCGCCAAGCCCACCCGTTCGAGGGCTCGGACCGCTCGGGCCCGCCGGTCACCGGGTTGCTTGGCGTACAACAAGGGAAGTTCAACATTGGCCAGGGCGGGGGTACGGGGGAGCAGTTCAAACGACTGGAACACGAAGCCAATTTTTTCGTTGCGAACGCCTGCCAACTCTTTTTCGTCCATCCCGGAAACGAACTTGCCGTCGAGCTCATACGTTCCTGAAGTGGGACGGTCCAAGCAACCCAAGATGTTCATGAGCGTGCTCTTTCCGGATCCGGAAGAGCCCATGATGGCCACCATCTCCCCGCGTTCGATGGACAAGTCGACACCAGCCAAGGCGCGGATGGTTTCAACGCCGACGGTGAATTCTCGGCGCAGGTTGGTGACGCGGATGATCACCAGCGGCGTCCTCGCCGGCCGGGAGGGCCGGACCGTGTTGCCGCTTGGGAGGTGGGGCTGCCCAGAGCTTCGGTCGAAATCACAACCTCATCGCCGTCCTTGAGCGTTTCCAACAGTTTGTACGGTCCGGTGATCACTCGGGCCCCGGGATCAATGCCAGACTCCACGATGCGGTGGGTGAGATCCGAGGGACCAGGTCGTACCGCAACCGCTTTGGCAAACCCATCTTGCTCCACAAAAACCACGGGGCACCGTTTCTTCTTTTCATCGACTTCGGGGGCGTCGTGGAGTGCTTCGGGCAATTCGTCAAGAGGTTTGGTGAGCACCGCTTGGTACGGGACCTTGACGCCTCGGTGGGCGGCGATCTCGATTTCGGTGTTCGACAGCAGACCCGAACGCAGACGTCGGCCTTGCAGTTCCAATTCGATTTCCGTCAGGAAGATGTTGTTGCCATCGTCGGCCCGGGTCCGTTCAAGAGCCACTTGAGTCACGGTGCCAACGAAATCTTCATCCTCGTAGGCATTCACAAAGACTTTCGCGGGCTTTTCTTCGCTGACTTTCGAAACATCACTCTCGGGGACCTCGGCTTTCATCATCATGCGGTTGAGGTCGGCCACTTTGAGCATGATGGTTCCGGGATTGTTCACCGAACCGGTGACGACTTCCCCGGGTTCAATGGCCACCATGATGATCGTGCCATCCATCGGGGCAGTCACTCGGGTGTTGTCGATCAGAGCTTCCAGTCGGCCCAGGTCAGCGTCGGCACTGACCAAGTTGGTCTCCGCGCTGGAAACGGCAATGAGGGCGGTATCAACTGCGGTCTTGGCGTTGGCAAAATTGCTTTCGGCTTGTTCAAGCTCGCGTTCACTCACATCACCCGATTCGAACAAGGCGCGAACCCGTTCAACTTCGCGCTGGGAAAATTCCAGATCACGCCGACGGGCTTCAAGCCCGGTCTCTTCCCGGTTCAATCCGTACTGCGTTCCTTCACGACGTGCTTGGGCGGCCTTCAGGTCGGCTTGCAACTCCCGGTCTTCCAGCCGAACCAACAGCTGCCCTTCGGTCACGGCATCCCCTTCGTCGATGAGGACTTCAATGACCTTGGCGGAGACTTCTGCGGAGAGAGCCACTTGAAGCACCGGCTCGATCCAGCCGGGCGCCGAGACCGACTCCACCAGATCACCTTCCTCGGCGACTTCCACCCGCACCTCGGTGGCGTTGCTGGTGCTGCCCAAACCAGAAATCCCGAGCTGTTCCCCGAAGAACAGGGCGCCGAGACCGGCCAGAACGACCAAAACGATGGCAATGATGGCAAGACGCATGAGAATCACCTCCGCAATAGGTCAATCCTACGCCATGGAAGGCCTGCGGGATCGGTTCATCGCCTTCTTCTCGCGGTAGAATCCCGATCCCACATCAGGAGCACCACATGAAGGTTCATGAGCATCAAGCCCGCGACATTCTTTCCGCAGCCGGCGTCCCCGTGCCCGAGGGTGCGGTTGCCACCACCGTCGATGAGGCGGTCTCGGCTGCTCAAGCGGTCTTTGCGGCCGGAGGTCAATTGGTCGTGATCAAGGCTCAAGTGCATGCCGGTGGCCGTGGAAAGGCTGGCTTTGTCAAGTTGGTGAAGACCCAAGACGAGGCTCAAGAAGCCGCCAACTTCATGCTGAGCAATCGCATGGTGTCTCCCCAAACTGGTGCGGAAGGCCTCGAGGTCAAGAAGTTGCTGGTGGCCGAAGCCGTCGACATTGCCAAGGAGTACTACCTGGCGGTGACCCACGATCGGGCTCGGCGCTGCGAAGTGCTGATCGCTTCGGCCGAAGGCGGTGTCGAAATCGAACAAGTCGCCGAAGACAATCCCGATGCCATTTTGAAACATCCCATTGACCCATTGCGTGGTTTGGAAGGCCACGAAGCACGAACCTTGGCGTTCAAGCTTGGGTTCCAAGGCAAACAAGTCAATCAAGCCGCAGCCATCATGTCGAGATTGGTGAAGTGCTTCCGCGAGCGGGATTGCAGTTTGGCTGAGATCAATCCTTTGGTGGTCACGCCTCCTTGCGAAAACCACCCTGATGGCCAAGTGCTTGCCATCGATGCCAAGTTCAACTTCGATGACAACGCGCTCTTCCGCCAAAAGGCGATCGCGGCCATGTTTGATCCCACCGAAGAAGATCCGGCGGAAATCCGGGCCAGCGAGTTTGGCCTGTCCTACGTGAGTCTGGACGGCAACATCGGATGCCTTGTCAATGGTGCGGGTTTGGCCATGGGCACCATGGACATCATTGCCCTCCACGGCGGCATGCCCGCCAACTTCTTGGATGTTGGCGGAAGCGCCACCGAGGAAGCCGTGGCGGAAGCGTTCCGCATCATCCTTTCCGATGAAAAAGTGCAGGGTGTGCTGGTCAACATCTTTGGCGGCATCATGCAGTGCGACAAAATTGCCCGAGCCATTGTGGCGGCGGCCGGAGAAGTCGGATTCAGTGTGCCGCTGGTGGTCCGACTCGAAGGAACCAACGTGGGAGCTGCTCGCGAAGTCCTCGAGGCCGCCAAGGCTGACATTCCGAACATGCAAGTGGCAACCGATCTTGAAGATGCCGCCGCCAAGGTATGCGCGGCAGTGGCCTAAACGGTGCTGGTTCTTCTTGATATCGATGGCACCCTTCTGCGGACGCATGGTCTGGGGTTGGAGGCCATGGCCGCGGCGGGGGCGGAGGTTTTTGGCGCGCCCTTCCCCACCGAGAAAGTCGATACTTCGGGCCGCCTGGACCATTTGATCTTCCGTGAAGTGTGTGCCGTCGCAGGTTTTCCCGATGACGATGACCACATGGCTCGTTTTCGAACGGCGTACGTCCGTGAAATGCACGACCGACTGAAAGCCGAACCGGAGCGGTTGGTCACCATGCCCGGCACATTGGCTCTGGTCGACTTGTTGCACGACGACCCGAACGTCGAAGTTGGTGTGTTGACGGGCAACTGGGAAGAAACCGGCGTGGCCAAAATGGAACAAGCGGGATTCGACACCAGTCGAATTTCGGTACGCAGTTGGGGAGACTGCGGCCTGCACCGCCGTGACCTGGTCCCCCATGCGATGAAGCAAGCCCAAGCCACGCGACCCGATTTGCGGCCATCGCAAGTGGTGGTGCTGGGCGATACCCCCAAAGATATTGATTGTGCGCACCACCACGGGTGCCGCTGTCTCGCCACCGCCACGGGGGCGTTTACCGTTGATGAATTGTCGGATGCGGATGTGGTCTTTGCTGATCTCGCTGAATCAGAGACCGTTTACGCGGCGATCCTTCAGTTGGCAGGCATGTGAGATATCCCGCCCCAGACCGCATTCGTGGCTTGGCGTTGCTGGGCATTTTGGTGGTCAACCTCGGATTCATGGTGGGACCGATCGGGCTGGTGCTTGATCCGCCGAGTGCTCAAGCTGATGTGGTCGAGCGGGCCGGTTGGTGGCTGCTTCGGCTCGGATTTGAGAGCAAATTCATGGCGTTGTTTGCGTTGTTGTTTGGCGCGTCGGTCATGTTGGCCGGCAGCAATCCACAACGCCACGAAGCTCGAATGCTCAGACTGTTCCCGATCGGCGTGCTGCATGGTTTGGTGCTCTTTTTTGGCGACATTTTGCATGCCTATGCGGTGTGGGGCTTCCCCTTGGCTCGGCTGGGCAAGGTGCACGGGAAGTGGCTGTTGCTCTTGGGCACCATGGCATTTTGTTGGTACCTCACGGTGACCACGGTCGTTCACAGCTTCGAAGTCCAGGACGCTGGTGTGCCGAATTCCGGTCCTCCGTGGTTGCGTTTGGCCACGGCTTCGGCCGACCCGAGTGATCCGGCATTCATTGCCCTTGAGACCGAGGTGGTTCGGGCCGGACCATCGGTGGATTCCACCTTGTACCGAATGGTGGTTTTCACCTACGTCGGCATCAAAGGGGTGTTCCAAACTGGCTGGAGAGTGTTCGCCTTGTTTCTTCTTGGGCTGTGGCTGACCCGAAGGGGGTTGTGGAATACGCCCCATCGATTCCGACTTCTTTGCTGGGGAATTCCGTTGGGTCTGCTGCTGGAAGCAGTGGCCATCCAGAGCATGAGTTCCGGAACGCCGTATGCCATACGGACCACCCTGGCCCACGAGTTGGGGTCGGTGCTGCTGTCACTGGGGCTTTTTGTGAGTTTGGCCCACTGGCGAGGTGACGCAGGTTGGTTCACGCGACACATTCAAGCGGCGGGACGTATGGCGTTGACCGTGTATCTGCTGCAATCCGGTGTGATGTTCGCCATGGCGCACAGCGGGTACTGGGGGGAGGCCAATCGAGCCTCTGTGTTTGGGCTGGCCGTGCTGATTTGGTTGGGTTGTATCTTTCTTTCCGAACGGTGGTTGCGGCGATATCCCACTGGGCCCATCGAACATCTGTGGCGTCGTTGGGCTGACGGCAGTTGTGGACAACATGCCAGCGTGACCAAGGCCCTCTGATCAACATAAATTTCCTCCTATCTCGCAGGATGTGAGAAGCAGGAGCAGACCTCAGCATGGACGCCTCAGAATCTGGTTACTCCACCATCTGCGATGATTTCTACGTGAATGTTCGTCTGGACCTGCGTGTGAAGCAGGCTCCTGATGATCGCACGGTGATGGACTTCTTCGAACGGATGCGTCGAGTTGCTCCAAGCTTTACGGGCGTCAAGCACATTGACACCGAATGGATTTTGGAAGCGCCCCTTGGTGACCAACGCATGGAGTGGGTGGCGATCGGTCCAGGGGCCGTTCGTTGTGGCGCCGTGAATCCCATTCGAGTGTCCGCCGCGTACGAGTTGGCCACCAACGTGCTGGAGGCTCTCCCCGGCTACTTTGGGATTGGAGCGTTGGATGTGGTGAGTTTGGAACTCACGTTCGGATTTGATCTGGACACCGACCAAGACCATTACGAAGCCGTCCACGACACCCTGCTTGGGGGGTCAAGACTGGCGGGTCTGATGCGCTGTGACGAAGAACGCGTGGTCGAAATGCAGCCCATGTTGGCTTGGAGTTTGGACCACAGTGCTCATTTGCAGGCCCAAGTTGAAGTGCGTCCCCGAGGAAAGGGGAGGGGGCTCGGCAACGTGGAGAGTTGCAGCGTGTATTCGACCGTCAAGCGGACGGGACCGGTCGAGCGCTTCGAAGACCCTGGAGTCTTGGTGCACGAGTTGGCCGGTCGGGTGGAAGCCTTGGCGTCCGACCGCGTGATCCCAGAGATCGTGATGCCACTGCGAGCGCGCTTTCTGATCTGACAGGCTTGCGTGCGTCGGAACGCCGCACATTTTTTGATCTTGTTGCTGAGTTTGGAAGGTTTGACCGGTTGAGCGTTGGCGGCTCACAAGCGGATGCCGTGCATCGAGGCGATGTCTTCCGGACGAACGGAGTCACCAGTCCGTAGGGAAAGATCGATGCCCGCCAACAGCAGCGAAAGCCACACCAAATCGGCAGGGCCGCGGCCCTCTTCTCCGGCGTGTTGGAATCGGCTGATGGTGGTCCCTGCCATGGCGCCCACACTGGACTCACACGTTTGTGTCTGCCCGCCTTCATCCACGCCTTGGTGACCGTACGCGCGGAATCCTTGGGCGTGAATTTCCAAGAGATGCTCCTCAGAGCCCACCACCAACTGTCTGCGAACGACGGGTGAGTTCCCATCGCTTCGAATGGTCGAGATGGCGCCGGTCTTGTGCTTCAGCAGGACTGAAATTCGTGCCCCTCCGGGTGTGTCCTGTTTGGCCCGCAAACTCACCACGGCGCCGCCTACGTGGTGCAGCGTGTCCAACGCGTCGATCAACAGGGCACGCAAGTCTCTGCTGGTCTTTCCCGAGAAGTCAGCATGCAGGGAACTTGGGGTGGGTGAGGCTTCCAAGAGATCAAGGGCCGACCGAAAGCCGGCAGAACGCAGAAAGCGGGGGGCCAGTCGCACTCGATCGGGGAGGGCGGCGGCTTCTTCGGGGTCAGCAGGGAAAGATCCTGTGGTGAAGACTTGTTGCGTCCCCGAAGCCCACGGCCGGAGGCTTTCTGAGGTGACTTCCTCATCGGTCATGATCAACAGGGTGCTTGCCCCTTCGGGAACCGCACGCAAATCATCCAGGGGTGGGGCCTCAAGTCGCGTGGCCAAAGCGCCTCTGGTGGCTCCCGGATTCCCGACCGCCAGCAATGGCATATCCAAGACTTGGGTGGCATCTCGGACGCTCGGTTCGTCTTCAAGTTGTGCCCAGACCACGAGTCCCATTTCTGAAGAAAGCGTACCTCCCGATTGGCCAAGCCGGGTTCGTGACTTACAATTTGGCTTGGACAGGTGATCGTCGGCGGTCGTGTGCCGCGGGAGGAAAGTCCGGACACCACAGGACATGGTGGTGGGTAACCCCCACCGGCCCACTCGTCGCGGGTCAGGGAAAGTGCCACAGAAAGCAAACCGCCTCCGGCTCGTCCGGGGGTAAGGGTGAAAGGGTGCGGTAAGAGCGCACCGCCCACTCGGTGACGGGTGGGGCACGGCAAACCCCACCAGGTGCAATCGCAAGCAGGTGCCCTCGTCCCACGGTCCGTGGGTTTGGCGCCGGGTCGCGAGCTCGAGACCGTCGGAAACGGCGGTCCTAGATGAATGATCACCCCTCGCTCAGCGAGAAACAGAATCCGGCTTATGTCCGAATGCGGCGAACCACTTTGGGTGCCCACGGGCACCCGCCTGCGCGCGTAGAATCCACTCAACACATGAGTTCGCAAATGACCCCCTCGATTGCCTCTTCATCCGATCACCTCCACCCATCCGACCGCTTCGCTCCGCGTCACCTTGGGCCACGTCCCGAAGACCAGAAGGCCATGCTTAGTGCGCTCGGTGTGTCTTCGATGGGCGACCTGTTGTTTGAAGCCATCCCCGATGCCATTCGGAACGATGATCCTCTGCGTCTCCGTCCGGCGGCTTCGGAGTCGCAAGCGACGGCCGCGTTGCGGGCGATGATGTCCAAAAATCGTGTGCTCAAGAGTGCGATTGGTGCGGGGTACCACAATTGCTTGATCCCCTCGGTCATCGAGCGCACCGTCTTCCGCAACCCAGGTTGGTACACCCAGTACACGCCCTACCAGGCTGAGATCTCGCAAGGTCGCATGGAAGTGTTGCTGGCTTGGCAAACCATGATTGCTGATTTGTGTGGTTTGCCGCTCGCGGGGGCATCGCTGTTGGATGAACCAACCGCCGCCGCCGAAGCCATGGCCATGGCGAGGAATATTGCCCGGGGCAAAGGCAATGCCTTCTTGTTGGACGCTGACGCCCATCCCCAAACCATCGCGGTGGTCTTAGGCCGTGCGGCGCCAATGGGGATTGAAGTTCGCGTCGTGAGCCCCGAGGCCTTTGAGTTCAGCGATGACGTCTTTGGCTGCTTCGTGCAAATGCCCAACACGAACGGCAAGCTGCAGGATCATTCGGTGGTGGCCGACGCGGCCAGGGCGGCAGGGGCGGTCCCCATCGCGGCAGTTGATCCTTTGCTCCTGACCCTCATGCGCAGCCCCGGAGAGATGGGGTTTGAAATCGCAGTTGGATCGGCCCAGCGCTTTGGTGTCCCAATGGGCTTCGGTGGACCCCACGCGGGCTTCTTGGCAACCCAGTCCAATCACGTTCGGCGCATGCCCGGTCGCATCATCGGGGTCTCCCGTGATGCCGAAGGGCGTCCGGCGTTGCGTTTGACGGTGCAAACCCGCGAACAGCACATTCGTCGCGACAAAGCCACCAGCAACATCTGCACTTCCCAGGTTCTCTTGGCGGTGATGAGCGGCTTCTACGGCATGTGGCACGGGCCGGAAGGCTTGACCGAAATCGCCAAGCGGGTTCGTGACCTCGCACATTTGGCTGCCGAATCATTGGAAGCCGCTGGGTTTGCGGTTGAGGCTGGGCCACGATTCGACACCGTGGCATTCCGCCCCGACCACGTTGAGAACACGTTGACCCAAGCGCAAGAGGCGGGCTGGAACTTGCGTGACTTCGGTGATGGTCGCGTGGGACTGACGGTTGATGAGACGTTCACCCCGGAAGATCTCGAAACGATGTTGTCAGCGTTGGGATGCACGCTCGTGCCGACGCAGACGCCCGACTGGCCGGAACCATTGGTGCGGTCATCCGCGTTCATGACCGACGCAGTCTTCCACGCCCACCGAAGTGAAACCCAGATGCTTCGTTTGATCAAGCGGCTTGAGTCTCGGGATCTCTCCCTTTGCCATTCGATGATTCCTCTTGGCTCGTGCACCATGAAGCTCAACGCGGCTTCCGAGATGGACCCCGTCTCTTGGCCCGAGTTTTCGGCAATGCACCCCTTCGCCCCGGAATCTCAAACCGAAGGCTGGAAAGAATTCTTGGCCGATCTCGAGCGGTCCTTGGCAGAAGTCACGGGTTTTGCTGGGGTCAGTTTGCAACCCAATGCTGGTGCTCAGGGAGAGTACGCAGGGTTGATGACCATCCGGGCGTACCACGAGGCCCGCAACGAATCGCACCGAAACATCTGCTTGGTGCCAACCTCGGCCCACGGCACCAACCCGGCCTCCGCCGTGATGGCGGGCATGACCGTGGTCCCCTTGCAGTGTGATGAACGCGGCGATTTGGATATGGCTGACCTTGAAGCCAAGATTGCCAAGCATGGTGATGACCTGGCCGCGCTGATGGTCACGTACCCCTCCACGCACGGCGTTTTTGAAGCAACCATCCGAGAAGTCTGTGACAAGGTGCACGCGGCCGGCGGGCAGGTGTACCTCGATGGTGCCAACATGAACGCCATGGTTGGCTTGGCCAAGCCTGGTGATTTGGGCGCCGACGTCTGCCACCTGAACTTGCACAAGACCTTCTGCATTCCTCACGGTGGGGGTGGCCCCGGAATGGGACCCATTGGTCTGGCGGCCCACTTGCTGCCGTACCGTCCCGGCCATCCCGTGCGGATGCCCGACGGTGCTGAGTCCTCGGCGATTGCGCCCATCAGCGGCGCGCCATACGGTTCAGCCTCGATCTTGGCGATCTCGTGGATGTACCTTGAAATGATGGGCCCGAAGGGCCTTCGTGAAGCCACGGAATTGGCCATCTTGAATGCCAACTACATGGCGGCTCGGCTGTCCGATCACTACTCGATCCTGTACACGAGTCCCGCGGGCCGCTGTGCCCACGAATTCATCTTGGATTGCCGTGCTTTTGAGAAGACGGCCGGCATTCGAGTCGAAGACATTGCCAAGCGGCTGATGGACTATGGGTTCCATGCCCCCACCATGAGTTGGCCGGTGCCGGGCACCCTCATGATCGAGCCCACGGAAAGCGAAGATCGCGCCGAACTCGATCGGTACTGCGATGCTTTGGTTGCCATTCGCGAAGAGATTCGAGAAATCGAATCCGGCGAAGCCGATCGTGATGTGAACCTGTTGAAGATGGCGCCGCACACGCAGTCGATGTTGGTCACCGAGTCGTGGGATCGCCCCTACGCCCGGGAGCGTGCGGTGTATCCGTTGGCGTACTTGCGGGAATCAAAATTCTGGCCACCCGTCGCTCGGGTGGACAACCCTTGGGGTGACCGCAACATTTTCTGTTCTTGTGCCGGTGTCGAAGAGGTGGCAAACCTCGTCGAATCGGCCGAGGCCTAAGCCGCCAAGCCCAAGCAGTCGACCACCTCGGTCGGTGATTTCCAAAGCAGCAAGAGTTTGAGGACGGCCCAAGCTTGCGCGCCCGCCACGATGTCATCCAGCAAGATGCCTGATCCACCTTTGAGATTTTGAATTCGATTGGCGGGGGGCAATTTCAGAATGTCAAAAATTCGGAACAGCACGAAAGCGGTGCCGGCCAGAACACCATTGGCCAGAATGTTGGCGGTGGAGTCCATGGCCACCCAAGGCACGCCGAGCATCAGCACCAGCGCTTGACCGGCGGTTTCGTCGGCCACCACCAGCGAAGGATCTTTCCCCGCGCAGTGGGCTTCGGCTGCTCGGCCGAAGCACCAGCACGCCGCGCTGCCAAGCGCGGTCAAAAGCAGCATCAGGTATTGCACGGTCGTGTGGTCTTGGCTGCTGAACCCCTGGTCCGAAAGGCACCACACGGCACCCAACGCCATGATGACGGGGGGCAGCGAGCCCCAGGTGCCTGGTGCGGGACGCAGCGCGCCCAAGCCCCCAACACTGACTGCGAGCCAGCCCAATGTGCTGAGTTTGGGGTTCGTCATGCGTTCACCTCGCGCAAGCCGCTTCGCATGGCGCCAACGTAGTCCAGTCCGCTCAGCACGGTGACGATGGTCACCACCCAAGCCATGGGCGTCGCGCACTTGGCGGCCATTTCGGGGGCCACTTGGACCAGCAGCACCACGGCGGGCAAGCAGGCCGATTGCAACACCATTTTCCATTTCCCGATGGCTCGGGCTCGGTAATCCACCCCTTCGGCTTCCAAAATGGCTCGAGCGCTGGTGACAAAAAGCTCTCTGGCCAGGACCAAAACGGCCATGATCGGTGTCCAGCCGGAGATCGAACCCGAGGCTTCGTGCCAGCCGGGACCAGCCAGGATGACCACAGTTCCCAGGATGAGCACTTTGTCCGCGAACGGATCCAGAATCCGTCCGACAAGGCTTTCCACGCCCCAGCGGCGGGCCAAATGGCCATCCAAGGCATCGGTAAGGGCGGCCAGCAGGAAGGCGGCCAGCCCGACCCAGCTCAAAATGGGGTGAGGGCCCACGGCCCAGCAGCCAAATGTCGCGGCCGCCAATGGGAGACGAGCCACCGTGAGGGCGTTGGGGATGATATTCCTAGGGGGCAACATGGGGACCGAGGATACGTCGACTCTCCTTCGTGCGGTGGATGCGTGCCCACTGGGCGAGTATCCTGAGCAATCCCACGTCGCATCGTGGAATTCTTTCATCCACCCGTGGAGGAGCCGGACCGGATGCCCCCAGCCAGTGTGATTCATGCTTTCACCGTTCTTGCCGCGGCGGCCCTGCTGCTCTTGCTGCGGCCTACCGGATCCACTCGCCTCCGATTGGTTGGCGCGGTCCTCGGAATTGGGGCGTTCACGGGCATTCTTGCCCAGCTGCCCACGTTCTATGACGGCCAAGTGATGCCCGGTGGAACCTTCTTCCTTCCGTTCGCTTTGATCTCCGTGATCAGTGCGGTGCAGATGATCACCACCTCTCGCCCGGTCTACGCGGCCTTGCATTTCGTCTTGGTGGTGCTGGCCAGCAGTGGTTTGTTGGTCACGCTGGGCGCTGAATTCTTGGGCTTCGCGGTGGTCATCGTGTACGCCGGTGCCATCCTGATCACCTACATGTTCGTCTTGATGCTGGCCCAACAGGCCCAGTCGCCCGATCTGGAAGACGAACGTCCCACGTACGACCGATTCGCGCGAGAACCCATCGGGGGGGCCGTGGTTGCCTTCTTGCTCTTGGCGTTCATGAACCATCTGATTTTCACGGGGACCGGAGAACTCACGCCTGGTGATGCCGATCCTGTTCCAGCGCGTCTGGCCGCTTGGGAGCGGGTGGGCAACATGCCGGGTCGGGTGATCGAATTGGTGGTGCAAGTTCCAGACTGCGAGTTGGCGTCGCTGCCCGAAGATGACGCGTTGCGTGTCGTGCCTGACCCTGACGGCTTGGCGGCCACCGTCACCGTCATGTTGAACGATGCTCCGGCTGAAGTTCGGCTCGAGGGTGAGCTCGCTCGTTTGGCGATTGAAGACAACATTCGCGGGGTTGGGGTGGCGTTGATCGAAGCCTTCCCGGTCTCGCTGGAACTGGCCGGGGTGGTGCTCACCATGGCCATGTTCGGGGCGGTCATCTTGGCCCGTCGTCAGATCGAGTTGACGGAAGATGAAAAACGAGAAGCATCCGGTCTGCCCAGGATTGGGCACCACGATGACCCCAAGAGTGGGGAGGTGACCCATGGCTGAGGCAGTGGTTCCTGAAGTCTTTGGTCAACTGGCCCTTGGTCACTACTTGATCTTGTCGGCGTTCCTGTTTGCCATTGGTCTCGCCGGGTTTGTGACTCGCCGGAACATGATCGTCATGTTCCTGTGCACCGAGTTGATGTTCCAGGCCGCAGTGATTGCTCTGGCCGCTTTCGGCCGATTCCACCTTGATCTCTCCGGGCAAGTCATGGTGATTTTTGTCCTGACGATTGCCGCCGCAGAAGCAGCCTTGGCTTTGGGCTTGGTGGTGCTTCTCTTCAAACGACAACCCACCCTCGATGCCGAGGTGTGGTCGGAGATGCGTGACGCATGATCGGTTCCCACTTGCTGTCTGTGCTGGTTGCCGCCGGTGATACCGCCCATGCTTCGGATCACGGTCACCACAGCGCTCACTTCCCCGTGGCTCTGCCGACGGAAGGCCTGGGCTACGCCGGCCTCGTATTGGCTTTGCCACTTATCGCCATGATCCTCAATGGGGTCTACGCCATCTCTGGTGTTCGTTCCAAGCTTCCGGCTTGGACCACCGTAGCTTGCTTGGGCAGCGCCTTTGCGGTCGTGCTCAACCTCTACCTCAAGGCGGACATCGAACACCC
>CAXBRK010000033.1:0-18011 GCA_963978155.1 uncultured Phycisphaera sp.
CTCTTCATTGCTTTGGCCGGTGGCACCCTCTTGCTGGTCTCTTGGGTTGCCGGCATCTTCGGGCTTCATCCGCAAGTTGTCCAAATCCCAGCCTTCCTCGGTGCATTGGTGCTCGCGGCACCACTGTTGCAAGGGGCCGTGAACGAACTCCGATCTGGCCAAGCTTCCAGTGAATCACTGGCATCACTGGCCGTGCTTGCGGCCATTGCCACCGGAAACTATCTCGCGGCTGGCTTCCTGGCATTCTTTTTGAAAGCGGCAAACTTAATTTTGTCTCGAACCGCATGGGGCGCGCAACGAGCCATCCGAGAACTGGTTCGACTGACGCCCGATTTGGCCCGGGTGGTTGAGCCAGGTGGGCAAGAAGTGGAAAAACGACTGGGTGAACTGTCGGTTGGCAGCATCGTTCGCGTTCGACCAGGCGAAAACTTACCCGTCGATGGACGAGTTGTCTCGGGAACTTCCGACATCAACCAAGCTTCACTCACAGGTGAAGCAGTGCCCATTGAAGCCTCCGCAGGTGTTGAGGTCTACGCCGGAACCACCAACCTCACCGGTCAAATCGATGTCGAGGTCACCGCGGTCGCTGGCGAAACCACAATCGGAAAAGTCGAGAACCTCATTCGTGAGGCAGAACAAAGCAAGACCGAGCGTCAGGAGTTGATCGAACAACTCGCGGCGTATTACGTCCCGGTGGTGTTGATGGTGGCAGGCGTGGTGTGGTTCTTCACCGCCCGCAGTGAGCTCCAGTCCATCCGTGATGAAGCAGCCATCCGGGCCATCACCGTCTTGGTGGTGACATGCCCCGGGGCCCTTCTGATTGCGCACCCCACCGCCATGGTCGCCGCCTTTGCCTCCGCCGCCCGCCTTGGCATCATGATCAAACGAACAAGCACCTTGGAAGCGGCCGCTTCGGTCGACACCGTAGTCCTCGACAAAACCGGAACCATCACCACCGGACGGTTCGCCGTTTCCAGACTTGCCCCAGCCGAAGGCGTCGATGGTGCCGATTTGCTCCGCGCGGCCGCTGACGCTGAACAGTCTTCAAACCACCCCTTGGCCCGATCCATTCTTGAGACCGCCGAACGGGCCAATCTCGATGTTTCCAAAGTCTCCGAGTACGAAGAAGTCCACGGCCGAGGCGTCCGAGCGCAACGCGATGGCGCCGCCTTGGTTGCCGGTCGTGGCGGGTGGCTCCGTGAATTGTTCCCCCAACAAGCCAATGCGATCGCACAAGCCGAAGAGAAGATTGAGGGCATGTCAGGCGTGCACGTGGCGTTGGGCGATCAATACCTCGGCGCGGTTGGTCTCGAAGACCGCCTGCGACGACACGCCGGTGACTCACTCGAGCGAATGCGTGGCCTTGGTGTCCGCAGAATCGCCATGTTTACCGGAGACCGCCTCTCGGTTGCAGAGCGGGTCGGCCGTGCCGTGGGTGTCGACACCATCGAGGCCGAGTGCTTGCCCGAAGAGAAGCATGCAGAGTTGCTGTATCTCCAAGACAAAGGTCATCGCACCTTGGTTGTGGGCGATGGCATCAACGATGGACCGATCTTGGCCACCGCTGATGTTGGTGTCGCCATGGGGCTCTCCGGCTCCGACATCGCCACCAACTCCGCTGGCGTTGCCTTGATGAACGATGACCTCCGGCATGTTCCATTCCTCTTGGAACTGGCCCGAAAAACCCGGGGCGTCATCGGACAGAACATTGGCTTCTCCATCCTGCTCGCACTGATCGGGCTGGCCCTGGCGGCCGGAGGCAACATCCAGATCTGGCTCGCGCCCATCGTGTATGCCGCAGGGTACGGGCTGGTGATTTTCAATTCGTTGCGCTTGGTCCGGTTCGGGGAAGAGTACGGAGAGGCCGAAGAAGCCCGCCGCCGCATCGAAGATGCCACGCCACTCAAGCCTCAACGCGCAATGGCCACGTCCTGAGGCATCATTGCTGGTCCATCTGGAGACTCAGTCCGCTTCTGTTGTTTCTGAAACCGGCACGGGGTCATAACCATGCCCTCCTCCGGGCCGACAGCGGCAGAGACGCCGGATTGTCAGCCACCCCCCTCGCCACGCACCATGCTGGTCCAAAGCCTCAAGTGCAAATTCAGAACAGGTGGGGTGGAATCGACAGTGCCCCCCCAGAAACGGCCTCAAGGTCGCTTGGTATGCCAGCACGCCAAGCCTGAGACACCAAACGCCTAGCCCTCGATTCATGTTGGAGACCTCAACAAGGCGAGGCGGGCCTCTCGCAGGAATGCCGCGTACTCCTCCATCACCAAGGGCTGGTGCGGACGAACATTCACCACCACGTCCACCCCTTCGGCCCAATCCTGCTGTTGCAATCGGAAGGCTTCGCGGAGACAACGACGAATTCGGTTTCGGGTGACCGCATTGCCAACCCGCTTGGGAAGACTCAAGCCAAGTCTGGGACCGTCTGAAGATGAACCCCGGCGCACGAACACCAACAACGGCCCCACCCGGCGAGAACGCCGATTGGCATACACCGCATCAAATCCGGCACGGTTTCGAAGACGCTGCTGAGGTCCAAACCGGGATGTCATTCGTCATCCCCCTCTTCTTCCTCATGGGAAGCGCGGTGGTAATGACCCATCACCGCCAATCGACTGGCCAAGCCCATCACCGACTTGGAAACCGGATCCACCACCGCAAGGGTGTGCACATCGTGTTGCACAAACCGGTCAAGCACTTCATCAAGCGGTTCTTCGGGAGCGACCGTCGGCAGATTCGGACGCATCATTTCCTCAACTTGGAGCAGTGGCAAAGCCTCGCGGTACACCAAAGCTTCCCGGAGATCTTCACTGGTCACCAACCCGACGTACCGATCTTTGCGGTCAACCACCACAAAGTCATCGACATGCAGTTTGGAAGACAACGCCAGCAGTCGCTCAGCGGTCTCATCAGGATGGACAAAGACGGGCGCTACCAGTTTCAAGTCGGCTGGGGTTGATGATCGCAGCGCCCCAAGGTCACTGATGGGCCCAAGTCGAATTCCCGCTCGACTCAACGAAGCGGTGTAGACGCTGTCCCGGCGCAAGGCTCTGGCGATGGCCACCGCCAAAACCGCCGCCAACATCAATGGAAGCATGACGGAGTAGGACCGGGTGATTTCGTACGCCAAGAAGATTGCCGTCAACGGTGCATGGGTGGTGCCGGCAACCATCGCCCCCATGCCCACCAAGGCATAGTGCGCGGGAGATGCTGAAGGGAGCCAACCGACCTGTTCCACCAAAAATCCGAAAGCCCCACCAACCGCCGCCCCCATAAACAGGGATGGTGCGAACAGACCGCCCGACCCACCGGAACCGAACGTGACGGCGGTGGCCATGCCCTTGGCCACACCGACCAAAATCAACAGTCCGACAAAACGCCAGGTCTGCCCCTCGTAGTGCAGCGGCTCGAGCAGGATCCTGATTTGGTCATAACTCTTGCCCAAGAATGGCGGCAAATCGGTGGCGTCGCTCGCCATCAGATGCCAGGCGAACGCAACCGTTCCCAGAAGCAGCCCGCCCATCGACGCCCGAAGGGGCGTTCCCACGTGGATCTTGCGGAACGTTGATCCCACCCAGCTGATCAACGTTCCAAAGCCGGCCGCTCCTGCACCGCACAACAGACCCAAGAGGAGATAGTTGGGGATCTCCCACCACCCGAAGGCACCATCCCCAAAGTCTTGTGGTGTAGGAAACAAAGGGTGACCACCGGCCACCGACTGGGTAATCGCCGTGCTGACCACCGCCGCCACCACGATCGGGGCAAAAGTTCGGCTCGACAAATCGCGAAGCATGACCTCAGTAACGAAGAACACGCCCGCAATTGGCGTGTTGAACACACTGGAGATCCCGGCCGCGGCACCACAGCCAAGAAGGGTGGTCATCTGCCGTGGGGGGAGACGAAACAGTTTGGCCAGTTGTGAACCGATGACGCTTCCAATCGCCGCAATCGGACCTTCGGGGCCGGCGGAACCTCCCGTGGCGATGGTGGCCGAAGAAGCCAACCACGTGCGCAACCCTTCGAGGGCTGGAAGCCGCCCCCGTTTGCGGTAGATGCTCCACATGATTCGAGAAACACCTTTGCCTTCACCGGGGGTACGCAGCAGTTCGTACAGCCAACCTGAGACCAAGCCCCCCAAGGCCGGAATGACCACCAGCAACCAAGAAGCCCGCCCGGCGGCTTGGCCGAACGCAGCAAAGCCATATTCGATGGGACGAATGAAGGCCAGAGCCACCCCGCTCATCACCGACCCCAAGACCGCCGCCAGAACCAACTGCCGGGTGCGGCGGCCGACACGGCCGCGGAGGCGGGACAAAACCGGCTCAGAATGCTCCTGTGGGATCACAGCGACCTCAAGCCAGTCGCCGGGAGAGATGGCTTCTGAGAAGAGATAATCGACGGGAGATGTCGGTAGGCGAGTGCTGCGGGCCGTGCTATCATGGTCTGATTCTCGCGAGGCGAGTTTGGAGATTGAACCCCGTGATCGAAGCTCTGAAAAGTGATGATATCGTCGACAAGGTTGGTGGCCGTTTCAAGTTGACGGCTCTGATTCAACGACGCCTGAAAGAAATTGTCGTGGATGGGGCGCGTCCCTTGATCGAGCGTGAAGGCCGAACCGACCTCGAACTGGTGGTCGAAGAAATCCGACAGGGCCTCATTGAGCCTGATTTCAGCGCAACCGATTACGAACCCCCCGCCTCTTGAACGAGGCCGTCCTGTGCTGATCTGAAGGACCTCCAGGATCACAAGACTGTCTCCGCAGGCTCCAACGACCACCTGCACATGACCCCAAACGGCTCGAATCCAAATTCACCCACTGGCCCTTTTCAAGGAAGGCATATCGGTATTGGGATCACCGGGGGTATTGCCGCCTACAAGATGTGTCATGTGGTCAGCCAACTGACCCAAAGCGGCGCTGTGGTGGATGTGCTGATGACACCGAACGCCCAGAGATTCGTCGGAGAAGCGACCTTTCAGGCCCTTTCCGGCCGACCTGTGCTCTGTGATCCTTGGCAAGGTCCCGATCCCTCGGACCCCCAGCACATTCGGGTGGCACGCCGGCTCGAACTGCTCTTGATTGCCCCGGCAAGCATGAACACCATTGGCCGTCTGGCCCACGGGATCACCGAAGACGTGATCACGCTCACGGCCGCTGGCATCCCTCCCCGAAGCATTCCTCGCATCCTCGCCCCAAGCATGAATGCAGCCATGTGGAGCCAGGCTTCGACCCAGCGGAACCTGAATCTGCTGCAAGAGGACGGTTGGGTGGTGCTGCCTCCCGATGAGGGCATGCAAGCCTGCCAAACCACCGGTCCAGGCCGACTACCAGAGCCTGAGAAGTTGCTCCAAGCCATTTCTGACCACCTGGTCTGACCAAGACAGCTGTTGTTGAAGGCTGTCGGTGAAGACGCTTGGTTCAGCCTCTGGGCGGTCCAGAAGTCGAGGTCAACCATGAAAAAACCGCCGACAGGCACAAGTCCGTGTCGGCGGCGGGTGGATGGCTCATTGTGTTCGGTATGGGGGTTTGTCCCATAGGAACGAATATGAGTTTACATTCACAACCGCCAAATCAATATTACAAACCCCTTGTTGACAGGTATTTATGGGTTTTTTCGGCTCTAGGCCGTGCAAATGGGGTCAAACCGGGTCATTCTCGGACCTTTTCAGGGTCGATTCCGCGAAAAAGAGCTCGCAGACGCCCCAATCCCTGAGCCAGTTTGGCTTCGCTGGTGGCGTATGAAAGCCGAATGTGGGTGTCGGCGGCGGAAAAAACGCCGCCTGGAATCACGATCACGTTGGCCTGCATGGCCAGTTCGGTGAATGCAGTGCCGGTGAGCCCAAGTTCTTCGGGAACCCGCACCCATGCGTAGAACGCACCCTCTGGGCGAGGGACCTCAGCCACCCCGTCGAAGGCATCCATGACCATATCTCGGCGCCGGACGTAACTGGCCACCACCGGAGACAGGTCGACCTCGAATGCGGCGGGAATCGCCATCTGCAAGGGCGTCGGAGGACAGACGTACACGAACTGCTGCAGCTTCCTCATCTGATCGATGATGGGGGCCGGCCCTGCGGCGTACCCCAGCCGCCACCCGGTGCAACCGTACGACTTCCCAAAGCCACGGATAACGAGAACCGAGGGGTCGCTCCGAGCTGGGGATGGCATGCGGCCCTGCGCGTCGAGACCGTCGGGGAAGACAAACGCGTCATAGATTTCATCAGAAATCAGCACCACGCCCCGCTCCCGGCACAGCTTGGCCAATGCATCCATCTCTTCCTGGGTGGGAAGGACCCCCGTGGGATTGGCGGGAGCATTCAAGAGCACCGCCCGCGTTCGAGGGGTGATGAGTGGCGCCACTTTCTCGGCCGTCATTCGATAATCAGGGTCCAATGGACACGGGACGGCCTTGGCTTCGCAAACCCGGGCCATGGCTGGATAGGCCACAAACCATGGGTCCGGAATGATGATTTCGTCACCCGGATCCAGCAGGGCCATCATGGCCAGCACGAGCCCTCCGCTGGTGCCGCTCGTGAGCATGATGCCGGCGTCTTTGGCGAACGCGGAACCAAGGTCACCCGCCACGTGTTCCTGCACCGCCAACAGCGCGGCCCCATCGCCTTGAGTCAGGCTGTAGCCGTTCCGATCGGAGGCGATGCCCGAAACCGCCGCCTCTTTCAAGGCTGCTGGAACTGGAAAATCTGGCTGACCAATACTGAGGTTGATGGGGTCCTTCAGTTGGGCCCCGCGTTCGAAGGCTTTCCGAATGCCAGAGAAATCGAGCGCTTGGGTACGGGCCGATAGGTGAAACGAACGGGGAGATGGATCCATAATTGGCATCCTGACCAATCTCTTGCAGGCCGGCAAGCACACGAGGCACAAAAGAAAACCGCCCCATCACATGGGGCGGTAGAAATATGTACGAGCCAAGAAGGCTAGCGGTCGCCCTCAGGTCAATAGCCACCTGAAAGCACACCGATCATGACGCAAGGCGTCGAGAAGGATCACCCTTCGTCGTCGTCCTTCTTCACCTTCTTCTTACCAGCGGATGGCTTGCGGTTGCCCACTTTGACCAATCCGGTGGGAGAAGATTCGCCAATGATGAATTGGCCTTCCTCACGCAAACGAGCGATCCGCTCTTCGCGGGTCAGAACATTGCGGTGCCGGTTCAATGCGGCGGGTTTGGTCTTCAGGCTTCGGTGCAAGCTCATGACAGGCTCCAATCAAGGGAATCCAAGCAAAGTTGGTCCCCAACAACTTCAGGGACCGTTGAACTTCTCCCAGTAGGCGTCGGTCAAATCCGAGTCGCCTCCTGCGGCCTTCCAGGTCGTCCCCGCACGGTGGAGACGGTTCCGCAAAGCCACGGCTCTCGGGTCTGAATTGGGGGCTGAGAAGCCCTCAGACAAGAGAACACGGGAAGAGGAGATTGTAGCCGATGTGATGAACGCAGCAAGTCCTTCGCTCTGAAGATGCTCTAGGAGCTCGGAAAGTGCCTTTTGGTTGCTTCCGCTTTGCACGACCAGATAATTCAGGCCCGCCTGACGCGGGTCCGCAGCCCTCTCGACCCGCCCGAGTGGCGACTCAGGAGACGATCTGAGACCACCTGCCTCCGGAGATGATGGCGGAGGGGACACCTGCGGAATGGACTCGGTCTGGATGGCCTGAACCGCCTCATCAAACCCCTCGGTTCTTCCCGTCCCCCGCCCAAGAGCCCAGGCAAAAATCAAAGTGCCCCCCCAGAGCAAAGCAACGACATACACGAGCCCTCGTGGGAGTCGAACCACTGAGCCCGCCCCGGATGCACTGGGCAACTCCGCAGCCTGCTCGGCACGTCGCTTGAGGAGGGCTTCGTACAAGCCTGGCCGAGGACTGGTCATGCCGATCCTCCTGTGGAATCAGCCACGACGACCGCTCCGGCCGTCTCGCGATCGTGCGTCAAACTGACCCTCCAATTTGTCAATCCCAACATACGTGCCCGATCGGCGGCGGCACCGTGGAGCAACAGAATTGGTGCTCCAGAACCAGTCCGCTGAACTTCCACATCCTTCCAACCAATTCCGGAGCCTCGGCCTGTCCCGAGCGCTTTCAAGGCCGCTTCCTTGGCCGCAAAGCGTGCCGCCAAAGAAGCCACCTCCCCCGCCCCGCGATCGGCGGCATCTTGGCACTCGGTTGGAGTAAACACCCGCGCGCGGAAGCGTTCGGGATGGTCGTCCAAAACCCGACGGATCCTCTCGATCCGAACCAGATCCATACCCAAACCGGCGCTCACCCCACACACTCCGGGAGCAGTGCGGCAAAATCACGAGCCAGACGAACCGCCTCGACCAGCCCAACTTCACCCGAGATAAAAATGGGGAATCCCTGCTCCATCCGCAGTCCGGCGAACACGGCGAATGGCAATTGCAATGCTGAAGAACTTTCAGCGACCAAACGAAAAGCCGCCGCCAATTCTGGGGCATCCGACCCAACCACCTCCACCAACGCTGAATGATCGGTCCCCCCGATGGTCAACACTTGGCGACCCCGACGCTCGGCCTCCCTTTGAATCACCGCCCCGGCCTCCCCTTCCACAGTTGGCAGAGCCACCCAGTGGGCGTCCATGGACTCGGCAAATCCAAGCGCTTGAACAGCCCCCGCACATGCTCGGTCGGCGGTGTCCTCCCGAACAAAGTGCTCGGGTGGGATCCGGAAGGTGACGGCCGCCACATGGAGTCCATGCTGCTGCACCTTGCGTCGCAGATCGGATCGTGCCCCCATATCGAGTTCACGGGGGCGGCGGCCCGCCACCGTGGCATCCATCGCCAAACTCCTGAAGCCAGCCTGAGTGACTTCACCCAAACGAGACAACGCGCCACCAACGGCGGATTCCTCGATCACAAAGCCTGGAGAGAACGCTTGGTTCATGACCCCTAGAATATCGGGCTCAGGATGACCAAACGAGGTTCCGATCTTCCATTTGTGTTGCCCACAACCACTTCCGCGGCCCGAGCTCGGGCTCGCCGGATAGATGATGCGCTGGCCAAAGCCCACCCCGATGCCCACTGTGAACTTCAATGGCAAGAGCCGCACGAGCTCCTGTTTGCCACCATCTTGTCCGCCCAATGCACGGACGTGGCGGTCAATCGGGCCACGGTCGGACTTTTCGCCGCCTTCCCCGAGGTGAATGACTACGCCCAAGCCTCACCCGAAGCCATTGGGCAGCACATCCAAACCATTGGATTGCACCGGAACAAAGCCAAGTTCTTGCACCGGGCGGCGCAACAACTGATGCAGGACCATCAAGGTGATGTTCCCCAAGAACTTGAAGCGCTGGTTGCCTTGCCCGGGGTGGCTCGAAAAACCGCGAATGTGGTCTTGGGGAATGCTTTTGGCATCAACGTCGGCGTCGTGGTGGACACCCATGTGTCGAGGCTGTCGGCACGGTTCGGTCTGACCACCGCGACCACCCCCTTGGGGATCGAAAAAGATCTCATGGCCCTGTTCCCTCGGGAACGGTGGTGCATGCTCAGCCACCGCATGATTTTTCATGGTCGCCGAGTCTGCAAGGCTCGTCACGGACTCTGCCGAGAAGATTCAATCTGTCGCCGATACTGTTCGGAAGCAGCGTCCGTAGAATGAGCGTGTGCCCAGTGAATCTGCGATCCGTGCTTTGATCGATACCGATCCCAGCGACCCCTTCGGGTGGTACGCCCTCGGCATCGAACTTCGACGGCTCTCTCGATTTCCAGAAGCCCGTGAGGCTTTCCACACCAGCTTGCAGCGGGATGAACAACAACCTTACGCCTGGTTCCAAATCGCGCAGATCTTGGCCGAAGAAGGCGAACCACAAGAAGCGGTGGCGGCCGCTCGAGAAGGATTCCAACGGGCCAACGCCATGGGAGATCCCAAAGCCAGCGGTGAACTCGGAGGACTTCTGGAACAACTGGAAGGAGAGCTTTGAATGAACATCGAAGCGCTTCGAACGGAACCTGATGACCCTGGGTTGACCGGAGTTGTGGTCGAAGGTCGCATCGTCAGCGTGGTGCCCACCCACGACATCGAAGCGTTGGGCTTGGCCGTGGGCCAGCCTTGGGATCAGGCCACGCAATCCAGAGTCGAACACAGCTTGTTGGTCGACCGGGCCCGACGTGATGCCTTGATTCTGCTGGCCGATGGTGTTGCTGAGCAACATCTCAACCAAAATCTCACCGCACAAGAGCACAGTCCTGAGGCAGTCTCTGATGCCCTCGAGCATCTTCATGCCGACGGCTGGCTGACCTCCCCCCCCTCGGTTGGGGCGGATCCTGAATGAGATTCATGAACCTCAGGATCCTTCTTTCGATTGTGTTTGCCATACTGATTGGAACTGCACGAATCCTTGCTCCCGGAGCCATTGCCATGACCCTGCCTCTTGAAATTGATCTTGCCGCCTTCGACACCATGGAAGACGCCGTCTTGGTGGACTGCCGATCCCCCGAAGAACGTCTTGAGGCAGCAATCGCGGACCAAGCTTTTGTGCCTATGGACGAAGCCAGCGCTCGAATTGAAGACTTCAAATCGTGGGAAGACCAAGGCACCGTGGTGATTTATTGCCGCTCCGGACGGCGGTCGTTGAATCTGACCATCGCCCTTCGTGAAGCTGGGGTTGAAAATGTCTGCAGCTTGGCGGGTGGGATTCAAGGCTGGATCAGTGAGGGCCGAGAGGTTCAATCAGGATCCTGATGGCCCCCAACATCAAAAAACGCGTTCTGGTGGGCACCCCAATGTTCGTCGCATTGATTGGGCTCTTTCTGCTTGATTCTGTGGCGGCTCAGCACGGCCTTGGTGGACTGCCTCCATTGATCCTGGGATGGATTCTGATCAGCATCGGTGGATACGAAGCCGCACAACTGCTTCGATCCAGTGGGCTGGCGGCCGATCGATTTTTGATCCCCATCGGAGCAGCTTTCTTCATGACATCCCTGCTGGCGGTGCACATGCAATACGTCAGCTTGATGATCTTGAGCATTTTTGGCGTGGGGTTCCCGGCCGTGGCCATGATCCGCCCCGTTCTCGAAGGGGATTTGGGCAAAGCAACCGCCACCGCTGCCGCCTCCACGGGAATTGTTGTGTATCTGGGCGCTGGATTGGGCAGCATTTTTGCGCTGCAGCAAGATGCCGGGGCCATCGTTGCGTTGATGGCGGTATTGGCCATCAAGAGCTGTGATATTGGGGCGTATTTTTTCGGACATTGGTTTGGACGAACCCCGCTGGCGCCCTCCGTCAGCCCGGCCAAGACCGTGGAAGGCCTCCTTGGGGGCATGCTTTTTTCTGCACTCGTCCTGATTCTTGCCGGCGAAGCCGGGTTGGTCACGGCTTCCCAACCACAATTGTTTGGGGTGGGCATGCTCTTGGGCGTGTTGGGGCAGATTGGCGATCTGGCGGAAAGCGTTTGGAAGCGTGCCGCAGGAGCCAAAGATTCCGGCAGTGGACTTCCTGGGATCGGAGGCGTGCTCGATGTGTTGGATTCCCCGATGTTCGCCGGTCCATTTGCATGGTGGATGATGAAAGGGTTCGGCACCGCCGACGGGATCGGCTAAACTCGCCTGTTCGTCCATGGAATGTATTCAACCACCACTTTCGGAGATCTGAGCTGCAATGAGCTTGATGGAACGCCTAGAACGCTTGAACTTGGTCGACGGACAACTCCGAGGACTCTCGGTTCGGGTCGAGAAGGCCAAGACTTTCCACCGAGCGCAAACCAAGCAGCTTGATCTCGAAAGACAGCGGACCGAAGAAGCCAAAGCCAATCTTCTGCAAGTCAAAGCGGCGTACGGTGTGGTGGAGACCGAGGCCAAAGCACTCGACACGCAAATCGAGACATCCCGTGAACGCATGGACACCTCAGCCACCGCCAAGGAATACAACGCGTTGCTGGTGGAGTTGAACACCGTCAAAAATGAACGAACCAAGCTCGACGAAACCATGGTCCAACAACTGGACGAAGTAGAACGCCTCGAAACCCTCGTGGCCGAGTCCGAGGCATCAGCTGGCGAGCGAGAGTCCGTCGTGGCGACGGCGGCCCAAGACGTCAAAGAACGAGAAGCCGAGATTTCCGAGCGGGTTTCAGAACTTCAATCCCAACGGGATGAAGCCGCCGCCGACATCCCCCCTGACGTGCTTGAGTTGTACGACTCGCTCATCGAACAATTCGACGGTGAGGCCACGGCCTACGTCGAGATCGAAAGCTTCCGCCACAAAGAGTTTTCTTGCAGCGCTTGCAGCATGCAAATCCCTTTTGCAATTGTTTCGAACTTGTACGCCGGACTGGGCCGAGTCCAACAGTGCACCAACTGCCGCTGCATCATGCTGCTGGGTGAAGAAGTTCGGGGAGAACTCGACAAGGATTCCAAGAAGAACGTCAAGCGGCGCGAGAAGGCAGCCCGGGAGGGCTGATCGGCTCGGGCGGACGGTGCCCTCTAGAACAGATCTGACTCACCAGCCGGCGGCGATCGATTCGCTTCAGCCCGGGCGGCATCCATCAAGTCACTGATGGTGGCATGGTCTTCGTAGACACTGACAAATCGGACGTACACCACCTGGTCAAGTTCCCTCAACCCCTCGGCCACGCGGCGCCCGACTTCAGAGGACTCCACTTCGCTCTGGAACTCCTCTTCGACCGCGCGGACGACCCGCTCGACCAGTTCCTGCCGGGCGACTTCAGGAACGGGCCTCTTGCCGCAGGCAATATCGATGCCCTGCAGGATTTTGCTGGGGTCAAAGGCTTCGCGTGAACCGGATCGTTTGACCACACGCAACGCACGGGCCCGCTCGGTCCGCTCCATGGTTGACCATTTGTGACCGCAGCTCACGCACTTGCGACGACGCTTGATCGCCGACCCCTTGTCCGCTTTTCGGGAGTCAAACACTTCACTCTTGGCACCACATCGAGGACAGTCCACGGCACTATTCGACGCGGAGAAGGGCCCAACGTCAAGTGATGCCCCGTAGGATGTGGATCTATGCCCGTTCTGACGCTCCCAGATGGTTCTACCCGTTCTTTCGACGGCCCCGTGACCGGGGCCAACCTCGCCGCCGACATCGGGGCCGGGCTGGCCAAAGCCGCCCTGGCCATCACCGTCGATGGTGAAGCCCGTGATTTGGAACACCTGATCGAGACCGATGCTGCGGTCAGCATCCTGACCGAACCACGCAAGAACGCAGAGCCCGATCCCGCCGCCCTCGAACTGCTGCGTCACTCCACCGCGCACGTGATGGCAGAAGCCATCCAACGCGTGGTTCCGGAAGCCCAGCTGGTGTACGGCCCACCACTCGCCGATGGCTTCTACTACGACATTGCGTTCCCAGAAGAACGCCCCCTCCGAGAAGGCGACTTCGAAGCCATTGAGGCAGAGATGGCCAAGATCGTTGCGGAGGATCGTCCGTTCACCCGCTATGAACTGAGCCAGAGTGACGGTTTGGAGAAACTCCAATCCGAAGGGAGCAAGTTCAAAATCGACAACGCGCAACGCGCTCTTGATGCCGGGTCATCCAGCCTGTCTTGGTACGCCACTGGAACCCCGGGAGAACACTGGGAAGATCTATGCCGTGGCCCCCATCTGCCGTCCACCGGTCGCATCGGCGCCTTCAAGTTGATGTCTTTGGCAAGCAGTTACTGGCACGGAGATGCGAACTCTGATCGCCTCACTCGGGTCTACGGAACGGCCTTCTTCCGCAAAGAACAACTTCAAGCGCACTTGGAGGCTCGAGAAGAAGCCAAAGCACGCGACCACCGGGTTCTGGGGAAAAAATTGGGCCTCTTCCATTTGGATGAAATGGTGGGCAGCGGGCTGGTGCTGTGGACGCCCAATGGAGCGACACTTCGCCAAGCCCTCCAGGATTTCATTTCGGAGGAACTGGACCGGCAGGGGTACCGTCAGGTGTTCACCCCGCATGTGGGCAAACTTGATTTGTACCGCACTTCGGGACACTTCCCCTACTACCGGGAGAGTCAATTCCCCCCGTTGGTCGACCACGATCTGATGGCCAATCTGGCTTCCGAGGGATGCACCTGCGGTGAACTGGCCAACCGATTGGAATCGGGAGAGATCGACGGCTATCTCTTGAAGCCGATGAACTGTCCTCACCACATTCGGATCTACGCCAGCGAGGCCCGTTCGTATCGCGATCTCCCGGTTCGACTGGCCGAGTTCGGCACGGTGTACCGCTGGGAACAATCTGGAGAGATCGGCGGCCTGACCCGAGTCCGAGGATTCACCCAAGACGATGCTCACCTGTTCTGCACCGAAGACCAAGTGCCCCAAGAGCTGCAAGGTTGCCTCTCTTTGGTCCGCACCATCTTCGACACGCTCGGCATGACGGACTTCCGAGTCCGGGTGGGACTTCGAGATCCAGACGCCACCAAGTATGTCGGTGAAGCCGATTGCTGGGACCGGGCGGAAAACGCATGTCGAGAAGCGGCCTCCACACTGGGTGTCCCCTTCAGCGAGGAGCCTGGCGAAGCCGCGTTCTATGGACCCAAGATCGACTTCGTGGTGCGGGATGTGATCGGCCGAGAATGGCAACTCGGCACCGTTCAGGTTGACTACAACCTTCCCGAACGATTTGATCTTTCGTACATCGGTGCTGACAACAAGCCCCACCGGCCGGTGATGATTCACCGCGCGCCGTTTGGATCCATGGAACGATTCTGCGGGGTGTTGATCGAGCACTTTGCTGGCGCGTTCCCCACGTGGCTGGCCCCGGAACAAGTCCGCGTTCTGCCGATCAGCGACAAGAGCGCCGACTACGCCGCTCGGGTTCAAGCTGACTTGCGGGCGCTGGGACTTCGGTCTCATCTCGACAACTCCGCCGATCGGGTGCAGAACCGAATCCGTCTGGCCGCCGAAGATCGCATCCCTTGGACGTTGGTGGTTGGGCCCCGAGATGAGGAAAACGACACGGTCAGCGTTCGGATGCGGGGCATCCCCAAGGACCTTGGCTGTGTCCCGCGTGAACAGTTCGTTCGGGCCTTGCACGAAGAATCCACAACCAGAGGGCACCATTCTGTGGCCGCCCAATTCTTCCCCGAGGCCATTGAAGAATCATCTTGAATCTTGCCGACCCCCAGTTCCGAGGGTAAAGTTTCCCCGCCCAGACGTGTTGTCGCGTCTGGATCCTTCTGTTCCCTATTGAGGTACTCACCATCGCACGTCGACTAGTCCGTGGCCCCCATCAACCTGCCAACCGTGGCCCCCGTATGAACGATCAAATTCGGAGGAATCCGATTCGACTGATCGATGAGCAGGAACAAATGGTCGGTGTGGTAGACACCGGAGAGGCGCTGGACCGAGCACGCGAATTGGGACTGGATCTGGTCGAGGTCGCGCCTGACGCTGATCCACCGGTGTGTCGAATTTTGGATTACGGCAAGTTCCGTTACGAACAGTCCAAAAAGGAACGGGCCAACAAGAAGAACTCCAAGACCGCCGAACTCAAGAGTATCCGCTTGGGTCGATCGCTCAAGATTGGCCAAAACGACATTGAGATTCGAATTCGTCAAACCCAGAAGTTCCTGCTCCTGGGCCACAAGGTGCAAATTGTGCAACGCTTCCGCGGTCGTGAAGTCACACTGACCGACAAGGGTATGGAGCGGCTGGCTGACATCGCCGACCGTCTTGCACCGTTGTCCAAAGTTGAAGCCCCCCCTCGCCGCAACGGCAGGGAACTCGCCATGGTCTTGGCCCCTGACAAAGTCAAGATTGAAAAATGGAAAGCGGAAAATGCCGAGTTGGCCAAGGCGGCCGAAGAGGCCCCAGAGATCGAAGAGGATCTGAATGACGTCGAAGAAGATGAAGCCGCTGATTCAGAGTGATTCGATAACTTGCGCCTAACCTGCGTGGGGGCGAGTTCCGCAAACAACTTCTTCTCATGTGTCCGTAACCAGGGTTCCAGCAACTCGACTGGCTCCCAGACCTCACACTTTGGTTGATTCCCAAGCCCGGCTTCGGAATCGCAATCCAAAGAGCACGGCTCGCAGAGTCAATTCGCCCATCAGGGCCCACCACACGCCAGCAATACCCAATTCCAGCTTGACCCCGAGCCACCAAGCCAACGGCAATCGGACCAAATAGCTGCTCCCCGTGGTGATGAACAAACACCAACGGGTGTCGCCGACGCCACGAAGTGCTTGACGCAAGACCATGGTGATGGCGAAAGGAATCTGGAAGACCCCAGCGATGAAGAGCAAACGCGGCACTTCTTGCAAGTGAAGCGGATTGTTGGAAACCAACCTCGTCAACGGCAGGCCAATGGTCATGAACAAGATGCCGAAAGCGCCCATGGCCGCTGCAGTGATCAACACGCACAACCAAACGGCCCGGCGGGCCTGCTTGGGATCATTGGCGCCGAGATACTGGCCCGCGAGGGTGCCCGCAGCAGTACCAATGGCAAATCCCGGCAAGAAAGAAAACGCTTCCCATTGCACGGCCACAATATGAACGCCCTGCAAACCTTCTTCCAAACCACGGCGTTGCCCGATGGTGGCGATGAACTGCAAGATGAAGATGTTCACCGACCACATCGAGATCCCTTCGGCAAACGAAGGCAGGCCAATCTTGACGAAGCGGCGAAGCATGCCCTGATGTTCATCGCCTACTCGGCGCGGCAATCGAAGATCGGTCGTCCCCCGCAAGGCGATGATGATCATCAAAATGGCGCCGCAGTAATGAGCCGCCGCGGTCCCCCATGCAATTCCAGCCACACCAAGCCCGCCCCAGTCGGGGTGCGCCAATCCAGCTGAGACCACCGCATTGACAATGTTGAGCGCGATTGCCGCCAGGGCCGGCCGCAGGGTCTCACCGGCGCCTTGCAAACTCATCGAAGTGACCATGAACAGGCCTGCCGCCGGCATCGACAACGCCACAATGCCGATGTACTGGCGGTAAAAAGAATCCGCACCCGGCGACAATTCCATCAAACGGCTGATGGGATCAGCCCCCAGCCAAAGGATGGACCCAACCACCGCCCCCCAGACCAAGCTGAATTCCATAGAACGTCGCAACGCAACGCCAGCCTCATCCGCCCGACCGGCGCCCATGGACCTGGCAATGATGGCCGATCCACCCACGCCCAAAGCCGCCATCGCAATACCAATAAACCAACCAACGAAGGATCCAATTCCGATGGCATCCAACGCGGCAAGGACCTGATTTTCGGGCAGACGTCCCGCAAGCATTTTGTCCACCATGCCAACCATGGCCTGGAGGAACTGCTGCAAGAGCACCGGCAAGGCCACCACCCGGATTGCACCGAATGTCGACAATCCCGCCAGCTTGCCGCTGCGGATTCCCGAGCTCACTGAGCGGCCCCAATCCGCACCAAAGTCCGGGCTCGGGGTTGTTGCCACCATTGGCCAACTTCATGAAGTGCCAAGACCCGTTCGGCAAGTCCGTCTGCGCGGAGCGTCCCTTTGAGAAGCGCATCCAACCCAAAACGAACGGGAGAAGCGGCGGAGGGCAGCACCGTCAATTGCTGCCGAAAGAGGGTGGGAAAGTCCGGAGAGATCCGGGGCGGACGCGCCAAAATCAACCGCCCCCGTGGCCGCAACAGTCGCAGAAGGTTCGGAACATCCAACGCACCATCCAGCAACACCAATACATCCTGGTCACCGTGCTGCCCGACCTCCGACAGAAACCGCGCCCTGATGCCCCGTCGCTCGGCCTCTTTCAGGGTCGATGCACGCTGACACAACAACCGGAACCTGCTGTCTCGCTGCGATCCAAGTTCACCGGCCAAAATGGCCGCGGCACTGTCACCCACCACACTGACAAATGGTCGATCACCAGGAACCACGGAGCGCATCGCCCCCAGCGCCGTCGCAGCTTCAGAGGACCAAATCGCCACATCCGGGTCAACGTCGCTGGGCAAATCAATCAACAGTTCTTCGGCACATGACTGACGCTCAGCCAACCCACCCTCATCCTCGCCTCGGCCCGGACACCGACGTTGCAGACACGCTTCCGGGAGGCCATCAATGCAACTCGAGCAA
>CAXBRK010000034.1:0-17742 GCA_963978155.1 uncultured Phycisphaera sp.
GCAGCAAACCTGCCACAGAAGCGGCGTTTTGCAGAGCCGAACGATCCACTTTCGCGGGCGTGAGCACACCGGCATCCAGCAGATCGCCGTATTCCAGGGCCAATGCGTTGAAGCCAAACGAGCCCTTGCCTTCGGCCACCTTGGCCACCACAACGGTGCCTTTTTCACCCGCATTTTCGGCCAAGGTTCGCAGCGGAACCACCAAAGCCTCACGGAGCAGATCGACACCGAACTTCTCGTCACCTGAAAGTTTGGATCGGACCTTGTCCAAGACGGGAAGGGCACGAATAAAGGAAGTGCCGCCGCCGGCAACCACGCCATCTTCAACGGCAGCTCGAGTGGCATGCAGAGCATCTTCAACCCGAGCCTTCTTCTCTTTCAGTTCTGCTTCGGAACCCGCCCCGACGTGAATCTGAGCCACACCGCCGGCCAGTTTGGCCAGACGCTCTTGCAGCTTCTCTCGGTCGTAATCGGAATCGGTGGAAGCAATTTCAGCGCGAATTTGCTCGATACGAGCCTGGATCTCGGTGGTGGCTCCTGCGCCTTGCACGATGGTGCACTTGTCGGAACCGATCACGATCTTCTTGGCCCGGCCAAGGCGAGCAACTTCGACTTCCTCAAGCTTCATGCCAAGATCTTTCATCACGGCTTCACCGCCGGTCAGCACGGCGATGTCTTGGAGCATTGCTTTGCGGCGATCGCCATATCCCGGCGCCTTGACGGCCGCGACTTGCAACACACCACGCAGCTTGTTGATGACCAGCGTCGACAATGCTTCACCGGTGATGTCTTCCGCGATGATCAAGAGAGGCTTCTTGGCCTTCATGGCTTTTTCAAGCAGTGGCACCAAGGTTTGGACCGAATCGATTTTGTCTTCGTGAACCAAGACCAAAGGCTTGTCCAGAACGACCTCCATCTTTTCGGTGTCCGTCACGAAGTTGGGGGAGAGGAAGCCACGATCAAACTGCATGCCTTCAACGACATCAACCCAAGTCTCAAGACTCTTCCCTTCTTCAACCGTGACCACCCCATCTTTGCCGACCTTGGCCAGCGCATCCGCCATGATCTTCCCGATGGCAGCATCGTTGTTGGCACTGATGGTGGCGACCGCAGCCACATCGTCGCCCACCGGTCGGGCCTGACTTCCAATTTCGTCGATCACAGCGTTGGCAGCCTTGTGCATGCCACGAACCAAGGCGTTGGCATCAACACCGGCGGCCAACTGACGCAAGCCTGCCTTGAACAAGGCCTCGGCCAGCACGGTTGCCGTGGTGGTGCCATCTCCCGCATCTTTGCTGGTCTTGGAAGCGGCTTCGCGAACCATACGAGCGCCGAGATTTTCGACTTTGTCGGTCAGTTCGATCTCTTCGGCAACCGTGACACCATCCTTGGTGACGGTCGGCCCGCCCCAGGACTTGTCCAAAACAGCGTTTCGACCTCGAGGGCCAAGGGTGCTTTTGACGGCGGAGGCCAACTTTTCAACGCCAGCAAGCAGTGACTTGCGGCCGGTGGCATCAAATGCGAGTTCCTTTACGGACATGTGGATCGTCTCCTGACGGGCGGGAATCGGTCTTGGGGCCGGAAAGCGTACGAATGCCTTCCAGTCCAAAAGAAGAAAGCAATCCGCGCGCCACCGCCAAGGGCCACTTTTCTGGGCTTTTGGCCTGCCGACCATCCCCCATCGTGTCGGGGCCCTGCCATCTTGGCGGTCGGTCTAGGATCGGCCCCAGCCCCGCAGCAAAGCGTCATCTTCGGCCCACAAAAGGGTCCTTAGTCGAGGGGATGGGCCGCAAAGTGACTCCGAGATCCAGCGGACGTTCCTGCGGAAGTACAAGAATCCCACCACCAAGAATCCCGAAGAAATGGTCAGCAGGACGGTTGAGATCCCTGGAGCCCATGGCCAGCCATCCGCCCCTCGCCGCCACGCCTCCAACAAGAGTCCCCCCGCCATCATCAAACTGGCCATGGCCATTTCGAACAAGCGCTGACGCTCGGGACCAGCTTCACGGAATGCTCTGGAACGGGCGCCGATGGACCGAACACATGATCGAAATCCCAGCAAGGACAACGCCAAGGCCACCGCGGCCAGCGCGGGCATCCCCGCACCGTTGCCAACGGCAATGACGACCAAACCCAGACGGAACACCCGAAGCGGCCAGCCCAAAGGGTGTCGATCTTGCCCCAGCCCCAGGGAACACAGGACCATCAACAGTGGAACCACCGTGATGCCGACTTGAGACCAGGTCCCGGCGGATTGCATGAGGAATTCCAAAGATGTGCCAAAGGAAGCTTGGCTGGAAGCCTGCCAAACCAACGCCACGGCGGCCAGGACGGCCAGCAAGGTGAATCCATCCGCCATGCAGACCAATCTCTTGGCGACCCGGTGGGGATGATCGAGCAGGGGCAAGCGATCGCGCTCCGGATCAAGCCAACGCAACACCGAGGGCCAAATGGGTTGCCCACACTCAGGACATCGGCCCTCCAATTGAACCCCTTTGACGTCAAATGCACAGTGACGGCATGCCAAGGATTGCGCCAGCCGGCGGCCACGAAGTTCCTCTGGTGGGGTTGAATCTTGGAGAGCAGCCACCAACCGAGGATAGGATCAAAGCTGTGAACGTACGAGAGACCATTGAAAATCTTCGATCCGGGCTGGCTTCAATCCACCTCGGCGGTGATGTCCTCATCGAGAGGACGTTGATTTGCGCGATTGCCGGTGGTCACTTGTTGATCGAAGATCGACCGGGCACGGGAAAAACCCTTCTGGCTCGGGGACTCACTCGGCTTCTGGGCGGAAAATTCTCCCGCATTCAGGGCACACCAGACCTCCTTCCCGCTGATCTCATCGGTGCGGCAGTACCGGGGGCCGATGGCCTGCATTTTGAACCCGGCCCAGTCTTCGCCGACTGCCTCTTGTTTGACGAAATCAACCGCGCGACACCCCGCACCCAATCGGCGCTCCTCGAGGCCATGGCGGAAGGTGCCGTCACTGTCGATGGAACCCGGCATGCGCTCCCCGAGATGTTCTTCGTGGTGGCCACCCAAAATCCTCAAGAAGAAGAAGGCACATTCCCGCTGCCCGAGAGCCAGTTGGATCGGTTCCTGATGCTGGTGACCCCGGGCTACCCATCGGCCGAAGATGAACAACGCATTCTGCGTGAACGCCCCAACGATCGAACACTCCCGACCCTGGCCGAAGTCATGTCGCCCCAAGACATGCTGACGCTCAGGCAACAAGCTGATGGCATTCATCTGGCGGAAGACGCGGAAAGATGGATCGTGGCGTTTGCTCAAGCCACCCGGCTTCATGATCAGTTGCAATTGGGGCTTTCACCCCGCGGTTCCCTCGCCATCGCCACAGTGGCACGGACGCAAGCTTTGTTGGCTGGCCGGGATCACGTCCGGCCCGAAGACGTTCGACAGCACTTGATTCCAACTGTGGCCCATCGGCTGCGTACGCGCAGTGGCACCGCGATTGAACCCATTGTCGACAGCATCGCCGACGACATAGCATGGGCCGTGTGAAGTCCAATCACGACCCGCTCCGTACCGTCCTCACCCCTCTCGCTTCTGCGGTGATTCTGTTGGTGCTGACCGGTTGGGTGGGTTTAGCGCACCAACCTGAACCTGAAGTTCTCAGCGGGGCTTTGGTGGTCCCCGCACTCCGAGAAGCGCTGCGCATGATCACCCTGATCCCAAGCGAAATTCATCACGACTTGTTGAACGCCTTGGGATCAACGCTTCTGACCTTGGCCTTGGCCGGAGGTGGCATCTTGATCGTGGTCCTCAAGAGCACCACCGAAATCAGCCCCGCGAAATCTCGTTTGTTCACCCTGCTCAGCTGTGGTGGGATTCTCGGGATGCAACTTGTGCTGTACGCGAATCAAACTGGCGCCGGACTGCAAGCCATCCTCATGGTCACGCTCGGACTGCTGTGTTGTGCGAACCAATGCTCAGTGGTTCGAACCACCACCACTCTGGCGGCCGTCATCGGATGGTTGACTTGGGCCGGCACCAGCGCTCTCGCCTGAGCACACCAAACTTTCAGACCAAGTTGTCTTGATCCAAAACCCGCACGTCGGGCAGTTCGCGATATCGACCGTCGTGATCAAGCCCGTACCCAATCACAAAGCAGTCTGGAACTTCGAACCCAACGAAATCAGCTTCGACCACCGGCGGGGCTTCACGCTGCTTGCGCAACAACACCGCAGAACGAACCTCAATCGCCCCCCGTTGACGTAATGCTTCTTTGACCGTGGCCAAGGTTTGGCCGGTGTCCAGAATGTCGTCAAGGAGCAACACACGTCGCCCTTGGACATCCACCCGAAAGAGGCCAAGTTCAACCTGGCCAGTGCTGGTCGTGGCCGCCCCGGGATAACTGCTCGCCGCCAACCCCGCGAGTTGCAGCGGAAGCGACAACCGTCGAATCAAGTCCGCCGCGAACAACAACGCACCATCAAGAACGGGAACAAAGAGCACCGCATCTCGGCAGCCGCTGTACTCACGCTCAATTTCACTGGCCATCGCGTCCACTCGACCAGCGATGCGGCGGCGATCAATAAGGACCCGACCTGGTGCACTCACGCGCCCACCCCCTGCAACCACTTCAGACCAAGGGCGGCAAATCCCAAGAAGCTCAACAAGCCAATGGCGTCGGTAATCATGATCAAAAAGATGGCGGAAGACTGGGCAGGGTCAAATCCAAGTCTTCGCATGAGCAGCGGGATCGAGACCCCCGCAATCGTCCCGACACCCAGCGAGACCGTCATGCTGAGTCCGAGAATGCTTCCAAGCTTCCAATTGTCTTGCCCCATCAGGACACCTGGGGCAAGCCAACCAAGAGCCGCCAACAGCACCACCACCAGCACACCAAGAGAAAGACCACTGCTGAGACCAACCACCAACTCCCGGCGCAACAACCTGCCAATCCTCACCCGGCGCATCTCATTGAGCGTGATCCCCCTCAGTGTCACCGCCAAAGCTTGATGTCCCGCATTCCCGGTAATGGCAGCAGCCAAAGGCATCAACACGGCCAAAACCGCAACCTGTTCAATGGTGTCTTCGAACAGTGCCACCACACCAAGGGCCGGAATCAAACTGAGCACACTCACCATGAGCCAAGGCGTTCTGCCGCGGTACTTTTCAATCGCAGTGCTCCATACCGCTTCATACCCACCGGCACCCACCTGCTTCTGCGCATCCTCGGTGGCTTCTTCACGAATAATGTCAATGACATCGTCCACCGTGATGATGCCCAGCAACCGATCAAGGTCATCCACAACTGGCATCAAGACGTAGTCGTGACGATCGAACGCTGCCGCAACCGATTCCTGATCCAATTCGACCGGAAGTGATTCATACGTCTCATCGATGAGCCCGTCCACCAAGGAATCTGGAGGCGCGAGCAGCAACCTGCGCAGTGGAAGCATGCCCAGCAGTCGTTGTTCTCCGTCAACGAGTGGCAAGTGGGTGACATGTTCGGAGGTTTCCCAAGTTCGAATTTTGTCGACCGAATGTCTGACCGAAAGCCCGGCCTCCAGAGCCAACGCGTCGGGGTTCATGATCCCGCCCGCGGTGTCTTCGTCGTAGGCACACAACGTCCGGAGGCGACGCGCGAGTGCCGCATCCATGGCCACAAAGATGTGGTTCCGGTCCGAAGGCTGAAGCTCATTCAGAAGGTCGGCCGCATCATCAGGCTCCATGCCTTCCAACAAGTCGGCCGCTTCCCGAATCAGGTCGGCATCAATCAACTCCTCGAGCACGCCGGCGGCCAACGACAGCTCCATGTGGGAAAGTACTTCTGCGGCGTCGTCCACCCCAAGTTCAGCCACCACTTCAACCGCCGAATCAGGACGGTCTTCGAGCACATCAGCAACATCTGGGGCACGCTCTTCGGCGATGGCCTCCGCCAACGCTTGTGGCTCCGGGTGCTCCCGCGCGATGGCTTCCAGGCGCTGAGACTCCACCTGCTCGTCGATCACACGAGGCAAAGAAGGCCTCTCTTGGGATGGATCGTTGATTTCAGCCATGCTGGGCACATGATATCGGGTGTGCGTGTCGCAATTCGATCCAACTGGTGACGCAGGCCTTGGTCTCGGTACACTGTTTCATCTATGCCTGACTCCAGCACACGAGACGGATCCTCGGCCTTGCCGAAGGGATTTCAAGGCGCCAAGCGGTGGTTGAACCAGTTGGTGGATTTTGAAAAAACACGCCTGCGACGGTTCTCCGCTGTGGAAATGAAGTTGGAGCGCATGCAGAAGTTGATGCAAGCGCTGGGCAATCCGCAAGACAGCGTGCGCTGCATCCACGTCGCCGGAACCAATGGCAAGGGATCGGTCTCGCACATGGTCGACAACATGATGCGTGGCATTGGGTACACCGTCGGTCGTTACACCAGTCCGCACCTCATCGATGTTCGTGAGCGCATCTCGGTCGGCGGCATCGAAATCGACAAAGCCGCCTTTGGTGACGTCATCACCAAAGTTGCAGAAGCCGCCCAAAGTATCGACTTTGAACCAACCTTCTTTGAAGCCATCACCGCGGCTGCTTTTGTTCATTTCGAAGCAGAAGCCGTCGACTTGGCCGTGATTGAGGTGGGCCTGGGCGGACGACTCGACTGCACCAACATCATCCAACCGGTGCTGACCATCATCACCAAACTGGACATCGACCACGCACCCATCCTCGGTGACACCTTGGCAAAAATTGCCGCTGAAAAGGCTGGCATCATGAAGTCAGGCGCACCGTGCTTCACGCTCCAGCAAGAGCCAGAAGCTCTGGAAGTCCTGGAAGCCCGAGCCAAGGAAGTCGGATGCGACCTGTACGTCCTCGGTCGTGAAATCGAGTTCAGCCGACGCTTTGGAACCGAAGACGACAAAGGTTCACACTGCCGAATCTGCGTCATCCGCGACGACCGTCAATACATGCACATTCCTGCGCCGGCACCCGGCGAGCACCAAGCCATCAACACTGGCTTGGCCATCGCGGTTGTTGATGAACTTCGCCAAGGCGAATTCAAGGGCGACGAGCAAGGCATGCTCGAGAAATTGGCCCAGACCGACTTCCCCGGACGCATGGAACTGATTCACCCAGCGCCACGCATCATTGGTGACGGGGCCCACAACCCCAGCGCCGTGGGCGCGTTCATTCGCTCAATCGGTGGGCATATTCCGTTTGACTCCATGGTCTGCGTGATCGGATGCTGTGAAGACAAAGACATCGACGGCATCCTCACCGAAGCCTCACGCGGTGGCGACAAGTTCTTCTTTACCAAAGCCAAGTCCAATCCCCGAGCCGCTGACCCGCGCGACCTCCAACGACGATTCCAAGAGGTGTCGGGCAAGATGAGCCAAGTGGCCGACGATCTGCCCACAGCTCTGCTGGAAGCCTCCAAAGCAGTCGGCCGAGACGACATCATTTGTGTGATTGGGTCGTACTACTTGGCCGGAGAGGCCAAGCAGTGGCTGGCGGACCGCCGCGCTGCCAAGGAAGCCGCAGCCACCCCGTCCTGACCCAATCGGCCTGAAGTCCTCAGGCGACAGCATCAAGCAGGGTGTTTAGGATTCTTGCCCCATGGCCGAAGACACACATGCGAATCAATCGACCTCGTTCCGCTACGACGGCGCGCTCGCCCAGGACATTGAAGCCCGGCGGCAACAACGGTGGGAAGAGGAGAACGTGCACCACGTTCCCAATCCCGGCGAACCAGGCTTTGACCCCAACCAAAAAAAGTTCTACTGCCTCGACATGTTCCCCTACCCATCAGGCAAGGGACTCCATGTGGGACACCCTCTGGGGTACATCGGCACCGACATCATCTGTCGATTCCGGCGAATGAACGGTGAAGCGGTGTTGCACCCTATGGGGTGGGATGCCTTTGGCCTGCCGGCCGAGCAGTACGCCATCCAAACCGGTGTGCACCCGGCCACCACCACCCGCACCGCCATCGACACGTATCGCCGCCAGCTGAAGTCGTTCGGATTCTCGTACGACTGGTCACGCGAAGTGGCCACCATCGATACCGATTACTACCGGTGGACGCAGTGGATCTGGCTGCAGGCGTACGAAAGCTTTTGTGATCCGCGAACCGGCAAAGCCACTCCGATCAACGTGCTCGAAGACGCACTGGCGGCCGGCGATCTGACGACCGATGGGGAAACCGTAGGTACTCCGGAATCGCTTTCCACCGGGGTCGACTGGCAATCCCTCGACCGGTCCGCGCAACGGCAGGTCGTGGACAACCAACGCCTGGCCTACCTCTCCGAGCAAGTGGTGAATTGGTGCCCCGCCCTCGGCACGGCACTGGCCAACGAAGAAGTTATTGATGGCAAGTCGGAACGCGGGGGCCATCCCGTGGTTCGCAAGCCATTGAAGCAATGGATGTTCCGCATCACCTCGTTTGCCGACCGTCTGGCCAACGACCTTGACACCCTCGATTGGCCCCACTCGACCAAGGTTCAGCAGCGAGAATGGATCGGGCGCTCCGAAGGTGCAGCCATCCGCTTCGAAGTGGATGGGCACGCCGACCAGACGCTCGAGGTGTTCACCACCCGGCCCGACACGCTCTTTGGGGCAACGTTCCTGGTCGTCGCCCCCGAACACCCACTCGTGCAGCGGACCGACAATCCCGAAGTGAAGGCCTACTGCGAAGCGGCAGCAAATCGCTCGGAGCGAGAACGTCAGGCTGACGACCAAGACAAAACCGGGGTGGCCTTGGGTCTGCACGGCATTCACCCCGTCAGCGGCGCGTTGGTGCCCATCTGGGTCGCCGACTACGTTCTGATGGGCTACGGGACCGGCGCGATCATGGCTGTGCCTGGTCATGACGATCGTGACCACGCCTTCGCCACCAAATTTGGAATCGAGATCACCACTGTGGTGGCGCCCGAGGATGGCTCAGAGCCTGAAGGTTGCTTTACCGAACACGGTGTTGCCATCAACAGCGCGTGCGAGGCCCTGAGTCTCGACGGCCTTCGTACCGCCGAGGCCAAAGCAAAGATGATTGATTGGCTGGTGGAACACCACTGCGGCGAACGAAGGGTGACCTACCGGTTGCGAGACTGGTTGTTTTCGCGGCAACGGTATTGGGGCGAACCCTTCCCCGTGGTGTTCGACCCCGAAGGAAACTGCCACCCCGTCACGGATGCCGGGTTGCCCGTCGAGCTTCCCGACTTGGCCGACTATGAGCCGGTGGTCTCTGACGAACCACAACCCCTCCTCGCCAAAGCAACAGATTGGATGCACACCACCGCGGGCGCGGCCGGTGTCTCCCCGGATCGATTGCCACCAGAGACGCCAGTGACCCGAGAAACCAACACGATGCCGGGTTGGGCGGGCTCATGCTGGTACTGGATTCGCTACTGCGACCCCAACAACAACGAAGCCTTTATTTCCGAAGAAGCCAAAGCGTTCTGGCTCAACGGCGGGGTTGATCTGTACGTCGGTGGCGCGGAGCATGCGACACTGCACCTTTTGTATGCCCGGTTCTGGCACAAGATTCTGTTCGACCTCGGCCATCTGCCCACCAGCGAGCCGTTCCAAAAACTGTTCCACCAAGGACTGCTGACGGCTTTTGCCTTCCAACGCGACAACGGTCAGCTCGTGCCGACCGATGAAGTGGATGAAACATCCGAAGACAACTTTGTGGCCAAAGACACCGGAGAACCCGTTCGCCGCATTGTGGCCAAGATGAGCAAAAGCCTCCGCAATGTGGTGAACCCCGATGATGTGATTGCTGAATTCGGGGCCGACACTTTCCGCTTGTATGAGATGTACATGGGCCCCTTGGACGCATCCAAACCATGGAACACGCGCGACATTGTTGGCGTCTACCGATTCCTGCAACGAGCGTGGCGACTGCTGATCGACGAGACCAACGGCGAAACCAAGCTTCGATCAGAAAAACACGATGCCATCGAGCAACAGTTGCACCGCACCATCGCCAAGGTCGGAGATGACATTGAACGACTGGCCAACAACACGGCCATTGCGGCCCTGATTGAGTTCGTGAACTTCGCCGGAAAAACATCGGGCGACCAACCCGCACTGACCGCCGGCCAAGCCGATCAATTCGCCCGTCTTCTCGGCCCCTTCGCACCCCACATCGCAGAAGAACTGCGAGAGCGCTGCGGCACACCTGGCTGCATCATTCATGCCACTTGGCCAACCTACGACGAAAGCATGCTGGTGGACGACACCATCGAACTGCCCGTCCAAGTCGCCGGCAAAATGAAAGGCAAGGTCACCATGCCGGCCGATGCCGACGAAGCGGTGGTCAAGGAGTTGGTCTTGGCCGACGACAAGATCTTGGCCGCCCTCGAAGGCCGCAGCATCCGGAAGTTGATTTTGGTGCCCGGAAGAATCGTCAACCTGATTCCAGGAGATTGAATCAGGCGGGGTTGGATTCGGCGTTCACCGTGGAAGCCGTAGGCTTCACTTCGATGTGAGTGCCGGCCACGGGTCCTTCAAGCATCTCGCGGAAGGCCGGAGCGGTGCGGAAATCAACCACCGTCTGAGCGGGAATCGTCATGGGATCGCCGGTCGACGGGTTCCGAACGGTGCGGGGCTTTCGCTTCTTGATGTTGAAGGCGCCAAATCCTGTGATGGTCACCCCACCGTCATCAAGAATGCCGTCTCGGAGGGATTTGATGACTGCCTCCACAGCTTTGCCTGCTTGGACCTTTGAGCAGTCCATTTCGCTGGCCACAAGTTCGATGATGTCCGTTTTGTTCATCAGTTCTCCACTCACCCTGAAGGGGCAAAGATAATTTGCCACGCGTGCACTGCAAGTCCTGTCGATCTCTCAAGTCGGGGCAAGATCTCGGGAAGTCCCCACCCCATGGTGATTTGCGCGGATTCAAGAAAATCCAGAATTTTGAATTCCAACCGCTCTCGGTTGGTCCTCGTTACCGAATCAGACGGAGTTCTCCAAGATTTGGAACCACGACGGGGCCGCTTCCACCAAGCGGCAACAGCCAGGGGAAGTAGACGCACCAAGCCCGCCCAACCAACAGATCGCGATGCACCACGTACGGGGCTTCATCAACCATCGTGGCCACAAATGGGGATGGCGTGCCCAAGAACCGTCCGTCGTGGGAGGCATCGGTGTTGTCGCCCATCATGAGGAATTGGTCTGGCCCCAGTTCAGCCAAATTGGAGGGGTGCGTTCCGAATCCCCAACCTGTGGGGCTGCACCGAGCCGAAATATCTGGCGACGCCGGATTGCTATCGGTGCGGTCATTGTTCCGTTGGGCACGGTGGTACAGATCGCGCGCCACTTGCACATCATTGAGGGTGCACGGACCACCCGAGAATTCCAATTTCAACACCGCGCTCTTGGCCACCGGCGCTTCAACAGGGTCTCCAGTGCTTGGTGTCTCGCCATTCCGAAGGATGTTGAGTTCGTCGCTCGTGACCAAACGCTTTCGCGAATAGCCCAAACGTTCACGAGCCGACCAGTCGTAGGCGAGTTCAAGAATGGGTTCACCGTGATGCCAGATGCTCAGGCGCTGGTCGGCATGCCAAACCGTGATGCGATTGGAGACATCAGCCGCGACGGGATCCACCGTGACCGTCTTCCACTCCGTCCAACCCGCATCGGGCCCAACCTCCGCCCACACATCGTCACGCATGCGGACACGAATGACATCGACAACCCGTTCGACCTCAAACCGATGCTGGTTGGCTTCCAAGATCCAACGCAATGATCCCTCTTCGCTGGAGGGCGTCCAATTCGCTTCAAAAGCAATGTCGGCAATGGGTTCAGGGGCAGGGTAGGTGTACCCCTTCAATATCCGTCCCCGGCCATCTGGTGTGTTGCCGTACCCCACGTTGTACGCGTTCCAATTGGTGAACTCACGCGCACGGCGGTTCCATTCCAACTGCGTGGGATGATCCCCACGGAAGCTCCAAACAGGCCCCTCAAGAGACCAATCGTCATCATTCGGTACGAAGGCCCCGAAACCATCTGGGGTGGACATTCCGCCTTGGTCGTTCCGCTGGTCGTAAACCGGCACCCACATCGCACGCTGCACCCAATCGGGCTTGCGCTGAATTCGAAACGCATCCCAATCCAAGGATTCATTCGAGGTCGAAGGCGCTGTGAACAAATCGCCATCGACAATCCAAAGCCGCTCATTGGGCAGGCCGCACAATCGTTTGATGTAGGTTGGAGCGCGGCCGAAAGGATTCGCCGGGTTTCGAAACACCACAACTTCCCAGCGGCGTGGATCTCGGAAGTGATACAGCGTCTTGTGGGTCAAGATGCGGTCACCTTGACGGGGTTTCGCAGACCAGCCTTCAGATTTTGCGGTGCCGGGGAAGCGAGGGCCCAGCAGTCGATCCGCGGCGTTGCTCAAAATCGCAGCGGAGATTGGCGCTGGAGCACCGACCTGAAGCCCAACAGCAAACTCACCACCCGTTTGGGGGCCACGCATCAACATGTGCTGGCCACGCAGGGTGGGGGCCATGGATCCAGTGGGGATCACGAAACCTTCGGCAACGAAGGAACGCGCTGCCATCGCGATCACGAAGGCGACAATCATGGACTGGAAGGAATAGGGAAATGTGTTCCGGTCTGGATCAGCGAGAGGTGTGGTCACCGCTGTGGCGTCTTGTCGGCGAAAAGCAGCCGCAGCACGACGAACCGCACCTGCAGGCCCTTCCAACACCACGGCCCCACCATCACTCGTACCCACAGTGACTTCGGGATGCTCTTCGGCTGAAAATTTGGACAACGAACCGGGAAGAATGAGCTGGACCACGGCATCATCGGCAACGTGTCCAGGAATGCGATCTCGGTAACTGGCGGGCCCGTTGGTCATGGGTCCTTTATCGGGACGCCGGGTGGGGTTCCGTGAACGATGGACCCGTGATTGATGGACTTAGTCTTCCGCGCGGGGTGCTCCGTCCGCTCCCGCATTGCCCCCATTGGGCTTGCGGCGACGGCGACGACGACGCTTTTTCTTTCCGGCCGTCGATGACTCAGCTCCGGGACCAGCGGACTCCGGCGAGGCCTTCGTGGGTTCAGAAGTATTTTGACCCGTGGTCTTTGGCTTGTTGCGGCGACGTCGACGACGAGCGGGCGGAGAGTCACCCTTGTCTGGGGCACGGATAATTTCAGGGTCGAGACCGCGCAGCGGGTCGGCGGGACGAGGGGCGGCATCGGGATCACACAGATCCTCAATCGGAACCGCGATCTCTCGACCGTCGGCCTCCAACTTCACCAGCACCAGTTGCACCAAGATTTTGCCTTCAATCACGGTGCCAGGACCTTCTGGAGTCCCAACCCGGCTGCGCCGTGCGGGCAACTTGGCCTTGAGGTCTTTGTAGGTTTCTTGCTCGTATCGCAAGCAACACATCAATCGACCGCAGCGACCAGAGATTTTCAGCGGATCAAGCGTGTGCTTTTGCAACTTGGCGTTGCCCATGGACACGGGCTTCAAGACTTTCAAGAAGTTCTTGCAGCAGCAGTACTGACCACACTTTTCATAATCGGCCTTGATGCGGGCCTCATCCCGGGCCCCAATTTGCCGCATCTCGATCTTGGTGCCGACGGCCTCCCGAAGGTCTGGCAGCAGCGCTCGGAAATCGACGAAGTCTTCGCTGGTGTAATAAAACGTGATGAGCTCGCCACCAAGGATGGGTTCCGCATCGACTGGACGAAGTTCCAATTGATGGTGTTCGACCAACCGCGAAAATTTCTCGAGCAAGGAACGCCGCTGTTCACGAAGCGCGTCGTGCTTTTGCAACTCTTCAACCGTCGCCACTCGAATCGCGCGGCCCCAGGTCTGAAAGGGGTAGTCCTTGCCGCCAGAATTCTCGATGAACTCGAGCATTTCTTGGCGAGAGACACTCTTGCCACAACCGGAGTTCTCACAGGTGGTCGTCAGCATCTCACCGACTTCGGTACCCCGGTGGGTCTTGCACAAAATCTTGGAGCCGCACCCTGGAGAAGCATCACCTTCCCAGGCGTACTCTCCCACCCAGCCAAGATCGCCGTATTTCACCACGATGGTGGAAGGCTTTTGCAGACGAGCCGCTTGTTCCGCCACGGTCAGCGCTGAACGGCGCTCTGGGTCGGCGTCGGCCTCAAATTGGGGCAGCGGCATGATCTTCACGAATCATCCCCTTGCTTCTGATCTTGGTCCTTTTCTTGATCCTGATCCTCAACGGGTGGCAACGTGTCCCCCAAGTCGAGCTCTTCGGACAAGAACTCGTCCAATTTTTTGGCGGCATCGTGTTCGGCGCGGCGACCAGCGGTTCGGAGTTCGTGCACACTTTTGCGCGATCGGGTGACAAAGTCGACCACAAATGGCACCTCCGGGAATGGCACCAACTCACGCAATCTGTTTTCGAGGTAGCGGCGGTATCCCCCTTCAAACAGCTCGGGCTTGTTGACCTTGCAGACAATGGTCGGAGGGGCCACAGAAGTTTGCGAGACAAAATAAATTTTGGCCCGGGTCCCCAAGGCAGAAGATGGACCACGTTCTTTGAGAATGGCTTCGAACGCCGCGTTCAAAGGTCCAGTGGCCATACGCTCGCGCGCCTGGTCGTACAGGTCGAGCACCAACTGTGACAGTTCACCCACGCCTTCACTCTTGGCGGCAGCGGCGAAAACAATCGGGGCAAAATTGAAGGCCTTCAGTTCTTTGGCCAAATACTCAGCGAACTTCTCAGCTCCCGCCTCGGCCGGGTCCACCAGGTCGGTTTTGTTAACCACCAAAAGGGTGGGTTTGGCCAGCCGAACCAACTCGGCCGCCAACTTCCGATCAACCGAAGAAACGGGCTCGGTGGCATCAATCACCAAGATGGCGACGTCTGCTCTGCGAATCGCATCGAGCATTCGAAAGTACGCGTAGTGCTCGATGTCATCGGCGAAGCTTTTTCGTTTGCGAAGCCCAGCGGTGTCAACGGCAACCAGCCCTCGGCCCTCGTACTCGATACGCACGTCCACCGCGTCTCGGGTCGTGCCAGCGATATCACTGACAATGGCACGCTCTTCGCCACAGAGTGCATTCAGCAGGCTGCTCTTGCCCGCATTTCTTTTGCCCACAATGGCGAACCGAACATCCGAGGATGCTTCAACTTCAGGCTGTGGGTGGCCCGCTTCGTTGAGCACAAACCACATTCGCTCCCGGAGCTTGCGCATCCCGTGGCCATTGGTGGTGGAACACAACGTGGGCTCACCAAGTCCGAGCGCTGAGGCTTCAAGACCGGGCGCTTCCCAGTTTGGGCCATCAACCTTGTTGGCCACCACAATCACTCGGTCGGCCACCCCTTCTTGACGGATCAGTCGCGCCACGGTTCGGTCAAGCGCCGTCAGGCCGGTCTGGGCATCCACAACAAACAGGATGACGTCGCTCTCTTGACGAGCCCGCGCGATTTGAGCCTCAATGTCTGGGGTCAGTTCGGCAAGATCTTTGCCTACATCATCAAACCGAGCACCTTCGGCGGTGTACACACCGAAGCCACCAGTGTCCATGCACTCCACCACAATCTCAGGCGTACCTTTGGGAGTCTCGGTTGGGGCGTCAAGGGTCAGCAGCGTGACCACCCGGTCGCGGGTGACACCAGGAGTCGGATCGACGATAGAAACACGGCGGCCGACAAACTTGTTGAGCAAGCTTGACTTGCCGACGTTGGGACGGCCAACAATGGCGACGACAGGGCGCATGACAAAGAAGGGGCGAAAATGCCCGTTTAACTTTCCGGCTCGATGGTCACTTCAAGGCCGAACTCAGCCAGTTGTTCTTGAAGCAACTCAGCATGCTCTCGGTGGGTGACCGTCAACAGAGAAAGGCCGTATTCGTGGGCTTCACGCGTTCGGTCGAAAGCCTCTTGAGCCCCCAGCAGGCACACTCGAGCAACCGTTCGAATCACATGACCGAACTCATTGCTTTGATCGTTGTGGAGCAGGACCTTCCAACCCGGGAGTCGGTCAAGCCGAGGTGGGGCAAGGTTGGGGGCCGGGGTCGATTGGGCCGGCTTTGAAGGATCCATGGCACAAGTATACCGGTCGATCATGCTTCGCTGCGAAAGATTCACCTCCGCCAATCCACCACAACTTTTCCAAACTGATCGCCAGATTCAAGCCGTGCATAGGCCTCTGAGGCGGCATCAGGGGCCACGACGGTGTCGATGACCGGATGCAATGCACCGGATCGCATCAGCGCCACCACTTCACGAAATTCCGCCATGTCCCCCATTGTGGATCCGAGAATATTCAGTTGGTTCCAAAAGACTCGGGCCAAGTCGGTGGTGGCATCAGGGCCACTGGTGCACCCACACAACACCAACGTTCCACCTCGACGCAAACTTTTGACGCACGACAGATGCACCGCCTTGCCCACACTGTCAATGGCTACATCCACGCCACGCTTTTTGGTCCAAGCGCGAACAGACCGTGACCAATCATCACCGGTGTCCAAGATCCCCTCGGACGCTCCCAATGAAGCGGCCCGTTCCAACTTTTTCGCTGAACGGCTGGTCACGATGGCATGGGCGCCGAAATGACGAACCAGATCCAACGCGGCCAAAGCAACCCCCCCTCCGATCCCAGTAATCAAAACATGATCGCCTGCACGGAGGTTGGCTTTCCGAAGCATGCGCCACGCGGTGAGGTATGACAATGCACACGCGGCAGCCTCCACTGGATCGTGATCCCCCACATCAAGCAACTGATCGACTGGGGCCACAAAAAACTCAGCCATGGTGCCCGGCCCATGTTCTCCAATCATGGAGATGTCTTCTGGAGCAGGAGCAAGATCCGGATGCGGCGTGGCCTCTTGAAACGTGGCAGCGTTCAACAGGACACGACGGCCCATCCATTGCGGATCAACACCTTCACCCAAGTGCTCCACGATGCCACATCCATCAGAACCGGAAATTTTGGGCCATTCGTCGGGAAGACCAGGCAAACCACGGCCGACCCAAAGATCCAAATGATTCAGGGCCGCGGCTTCGGTGCGTACCACGACTTCTCCGGGCTTTGGACAAGGATCGGGGTGCTCCGACAACAGTCGGACAGATTTGTGAACAGGTTCGCCCTGACGCTCAATCACTACCGCTCGCATAACTCAGAGTGTAAATCCTTCTTTTTTGGAATACCGCGTCAACAGAGGACGTCCCAAAGAGATGAAAAGGAGCATTTCCATGCGCCAATACCCTCTTGCTGTCACCGTCAGCCTGCTTCTGCTTCCACTGGCGTGGCCCATCGACGCCATGGCTCACACTCCATCCCAGAGCATGGTCCGGGATGGGATCAACCACACCCCGAAAGACAAACAAAAAGCAAGCGATGCGTCTCGTCGAAAAGCTGTGGAGGCTGCTCGCCGCAAAGCGCAGCAGGAAGCCGCCAGACGCAAAGCACAAGAAGAAGCTCGTCGTAAAGCACAGCAAGACGCTGCCAGGCGAAAAGCTTTAGAAGACGCACGCCGCAAAGCGCAGCAGGACGCTGCCAGACGAAGAGCACAAGAAGAAGCTCGCCGTAAGGCACAACAAGACGCCGCCAGACGCAAAGCTCAAGAAGAAGCTCGCCGTAAGGCACAGCAAGACGCCGCGAGACAAAAAGTTCAGGAAGAAGATCGCCGAAAAGCGCAACAAGATGCGGCGATACGCAAAGCGCAAGAAGAATCCTTCAGACGAGAACCGGTTCAAAAAACCAGTGGACATCGCCCGGACCAACTCAAACCACAACCCGTTCCGTTCAAGCCCAGAAACCAACAACCCACAGGGCAAGGT
>CAXBRK010000035.1:0-17034 GCA_963978155.1 uncultured Phycisphaera sp.
GGGCTTTGAGGTGCACGTCCTTGAGGATGTGCAAGTGGAAGGCGAACGGGTGTCCAGCTCCCGCATCAGGACGGCTTTGGCCGAGGCTGATCTCGATCTGGCCAACGCACTCTTGGGCCGCCCGTATGAGATTTTGGGACGCGTTCGAGCCGGGCAGCAGCGCGGTCGCCTCTTGGGGACACCAACCGCAAACCTCCACCCCCAGACCATGCTTCCCGCCGACGGCGTATACGTCACATCATCACGTCTCCCCGGGGGGCAGTTCGTGCCCTCGGTCAGCTTTGTTGGCACCAACCCAACATTTGGTCACGAGGCAAGAAAATGCGAAACCCATGTGCTCTCGGATACAGAAGCGGTGCCGGACGGTGCGGGCTGGCCGCTGCAGGTGGCGTTTCAGGCTCGGGTTCGAGGAGCGGTACGATTTGAATCCCCAGAAGCCCTCCAGCAACAAATCCACCACGATTTGCAAGTCGCACGGCAACACCATGCCGATCATCGGTAGTTGACGAAGAGATCACGCATGCCCCAGCACCCTGAAACCATGAACTTGTCTCAAACCATCGCTTGGTTGCGTGAGCACCAAAACGTGTTGGTGTTGACCCACGCACGACCCGACGGAGACGCGTGGGGCTCGGCGGTTGCGGTGCGCCGCTTGATGGAACGCCTGGGTGGCTCCGCAACCATTCGGTTGACGGGCTGGCTCGATCCCATGATGCGGGAGTTGTTTCCGAATGAGCCGGTGACCTTTGACGACCCGAATCCACCCAAGGCCGAAGCGGTGGTGGTCGTGGACACTTCCGCTGAATCACAACTTGATCGCGATGCCGCTTTTTGCCGTTCGATGGAGGATCGACTTTTGGTGATTGATCACCATGCCAAGGGGGACCAGTGGGCCCACGCGTGTGTGGATGCGACGCTTCCTTCCACCACCGCGTTGTTGGCGAAATTGATGGTCGAGGCAGGTCTTTCGCTTGACCAAGATCTTGCGGAACCATTGTTGCTTGGTTTGGCCACCGATACGGGATGGTTCCGGCACGCCAATGCGGATGCCGGGGCCTTCGCGCTGGCGGGCAATTTGATTGCCGCGGGTGCTCGCAGAGACCGGCTGTACCAGGCAACCGAAGGCGCTCAACATCCGGCGCGGCTGTCTTTGATGGGCACCGCCCTGGGGCGGCTGGAGTGGCTGGCCGAAGGACAAGTCGCGGTGACCGGGTTGGCTCACGATGATTTTGTCGCGGCCGGCGCGGGAGCTGAGGTTTTGGCGGGCGTCGTCAATGAACCACTGTCGGTGCGGGGTTGCGGGGTTTCGCTGTTGTGCACTGAGGTGACACCGGGTCTGGTCAAGGTCTCTCTGCGTTCTATCCCAGATGAACACGGCTGTCCGATTCTCGATGTTGCAGAATTTGCTGCACAGTTTGGGGGTGGCGGGCACCGGATGGCTGCCGGTTGCCGAATCCCGGGTGATTTGAGCACGGCTATGGCCACAATTCGGGACGCTTTGCTGGCCACGATTTCGTGACAGCGTTCGTTCCTGACGTACGATAGAGGCGTGACGATGACGCTCAACAATGCGGTGTCTCTGGTTCGCCGGGCCATGCTGTGGCGGTCGCTTCGCAATCGGTTGCTGGTGGATCTCGGCTGGCTGGGGATGCTCTTCGCCGGGCTTGCCCTGACCGACCGTCTGGCCCCCTTGGTGGACACGCCTTGGTCGCTCTTGCTGCTGATCGCCTGTTCACTCCTTCTCGTCCGGTTGGTCTGGTGTGCCCGCTGTATCCAATTGGAGCGGACCTCGGTGTTGTTGTTGGCTGATGAGGCGCTCGGCGCGCCCGAAACCTTGGTGACGGCGGATGAGCTCAGTCGAGAAGCTTCTCCTGAGGATGCGGACGCTACACATCACGCATCGACCAACGTCTTGGCCGCCGCGGAGGCGTTGTTGGCCGAACCCAGTACCCCGGCTCGATTGCGGCGATTGGGCCCAGTCTGGCCTTCGTCCAGTTGGATGCGTTTGGCCATGCCGCTGCTCGCTTGGGGGGTGATGCAATTCCCCGCTCGAGTTCCGGCGGACCCCACGGTTCTCGCGGAAGACCAAGCCACCATCACACCGGTCAAGGCAGTGGCAGAAGTGGTGGAAGAAGCCATTGAGTCTGCCGCGGCTTTTGGGGAAGAGGATGCTGCATTGGCCGCTGAACTCGCCGAGTCCTTGGCCGAAGCCGCGAATGCCGAAGATCCCATGCGTCAGGCAGAGGCGATGGCGGAAGCCCGTCGTCAACTCGACGAACGGCTCGAGTCGCTGCAGGCCGAATCGGATGCCTTGAAAGATCGATTGGCGGAGTTGAATCCCAAACTCGATCCTGCATCCAGCCTTCGGGAAGCTTTGCAGGAAGGCAATGAAACCTTGGCAGAACAAGCGGCGGCCGAGTTGGATGCGCAGCTCGCACAAGCGATGGCCGAGGGAGATGAGGCTCAAGCCGAAGCCATCCGCAAGGCTTTGTCCGATCTTGCTTCCGATCTTTCCGATTTGGCCATGACCTCCAAGGAGAATGCATCCTCAGCACCTGAGGCATCGCAGGAGTTGCTGGACATGATGGCGAAGGCTGCGGCCGGAGACCAAAAGGCTCAAGAACGTCTCCAACAGATGGCGGAACAGTTGAAGCAAGCCTCGGAGAACAAAGAAGGGCAATGCTCGGGGGATGCCACCGCCATGATGAAGCAACTGATGCAGGCCATGCAAGAAGGCCAAGCCATGCAATCGGCCTGTGGTTCCATGTCGACCGAAGAAGCCATGGCGGCGTTGAGCGGGATGGCCCAGTGCGAGAGTGGCGCACCAGGTCTTGGGAACAAGAGCGAAGGAAAAAGCAACGGCGGGCGTCCCGGATCGGCTCAAGAAACCGAGACCGACACCACCTTCGAGCGGCTGGCCGGTGATCCTTCTGAGGGTGAAGTGCTGCTTCGGATGAAAGAACGCCGAGCGGCCCCAGTGGGCGAAAGTACTTTGGATCCTGTCGAGGCACGGCGGGTCGCTTTGGCGGGCTGGGAGGCGGCGCTCGAGCAAGAAGTGACCGATCCCCGGCACCGAGAAGCGCTGCGTCGTTACCACGAACGCTTGACTGGGAAAAAATCCGAGTGAGGCGTCTGGCGTGGTTGCTCCTTTTGGGCTGCGCAGATTCAGACCCCACGGTGGTGGTGTATGACGGCCTTGATGATGAGCCCGGCCGGATGGTTGTCGCTCAGGCAGAAAAAGAACTTCCATTCACGGTGAAGAGACTTGGGGACACTGAGGCCACCAAAACGGCTGGCTTGGTGCAGCGGTTGCGTCAGGAGGCTTCGTCCCCACGAGCCAATATTTTCGTTTGTGGTGAACCGCTGAGTGTGGCGGCGTTGAGCGCCGAAGGGCTGTTGCTTCCGGATCGGGAAGTCCTGGCTGGACGGGTTCGCGGTTTGGTGGTGCATTCCGATCGAGACCGTGCGCAGTGCCCTTCCTCTTGGCTGGATTTGGCCAGCGATCGCTGGCGTGATCACGGGCTGGCGGTGGCTGACCCCCGATACGGTTCCACTGGTTCACATCTTGGCGTCTTGCGTTCGGTGCTCGGGGAAAACGAGTATCGATCCCTTTTGCTTGGGCTTGATGTGGTGGGCGTGCAACTGGTGACCGGAGGCAACCGCGCTGTGGTCGATGCGGTCGCACAAGGGGAGGTCGCATTTGGGGCCACTGATGCTGACGATGTGGCCGCGGCCCAAGCGCTTGGCCAACCGGTGGATTTCCTGCCGCTCCCGCTCGATGAGGCGCGGGGGCCTTGGGTGATGACCGCCGAAGTTCGTCTGGTCGCTCCGCGGACCGCTGAAGGTGCGATGTACTTGGATTGGATGCGAGAGAAAGGCGCTGAGGTATTCCGATCTGCGGCTCCCGGTTGGCTTGATCCCCGCCAACTCCCAGAAGGGTTGTCCTACAACCCCAATCGTGCGGCCGCGGAACAACCGTTGGCAGTGGAAGAGGCCCTGCAAGTCTTCGGGGCACGCTGATGCGTTGGTTGGTCCTTGTCCCCTTGGTGATGTGCCTGTGGCCGCTTGGTTCTGGTTTGCCAGCATGGGATGCCTTTCCGGTTCCGCTTGATTCGTGGCCGGTGGTATGGGGGCGAACCCTGGCAGTGGCGGCGGCTTCCGGTGTCTTGGCAGTGGTGATGGCTGCGGTCCAAGCCCGTTCGCCGCTCTGGACCGTCCTCCTCGTGGCGGCGTTGCCACCTTGGCTCTTGACTTGGTCTTTTGCATCTCTTGATGGACCGGCAAGTGTTCTGGAAGGTTTTTTTCCGCAGGGTCTTCCGGTGTTGCTTGCCCACACCATCTCGGGAATGGCGTTGTGTTCGGTCTTCCTCTGCGGTTCGGGAAGTCACGCCAGCGCCTTTGAGGCCGCTCGTCTTTCTGGGGCCGGTCCACTTCGCCGGTGGTGGTTGCGGATACAGCTGTCCAAGCTTCCCCTCGCGCTGGGAGGAACACTTGTTGCCGTGCGAGCAGCTTTGGACACCACGTCATGGGATCTGGCCCGTTGGCCTGGCTTGGCCAACGAGTTTCGTGCGGCATTGGATGCCGGGTTACCACGTGAGGCACTTGGTGCGTTCGTGCCTTGGTTTGCCCTCGTGCTCTTTGCACTGATTTGGTGTTCCACCAACGCACAACACTGGCATGCTGAACGTGATGAACGGCGGGGAGGGGCTTGGATGTTGCTGGCGACGGTGCCGCTTCTCGCCGCCGCACTTCCATTCGTCAGCGATCTGAGTCTGCATGACTTCCTGCTGTTGCACGGCCGACAATTCGGTCCAGATGCCCTGCGTTTGGCGGTGGTTGGATTGGGAGCCGGTGTGTTGGCGCTGCATGCCCGCCTTCTGGTTGATGTCTCCCTTCGGTGGAGTCAAGTTGGTCTTGCTGCTTGGGGCGTGCTGTACTTTTTACCCCCTCCATTGTTTTCGGCGGTGGTTGGTGATGTGGGCTTGATCCTTGGGTTGTGTTTGCGCGTTGCGTTTGCCGGATGGGCCGTGGGGTATCTTTCCGGCGTGATGGAAGACGCCACCCAGCGTGAGGCTCGACAGCTTGAAGCTGCTGCGGGGCAGCGTCGCTTCGGGTTGGGCTTGCCCAGGTTGCGGGTGATCGGATTTGGCGGCTTGGCCGCCATCATGCTGGCCTTGGGTGAGTTGACCGTGAGCGCTCGTCTTGCGCAGCCTGGCGATGATCCGTTGGCAGTGTCACTGCTCTCCGCACTCCACTACCAACGTCCCGGGGTGGTTTTGCTGGCCATCGTCCCGTTGCTGCTGGCCACCGCAAGTGTGGCTTGGCTGCTGCCGCGTCGCTGCTTCAGCTTGATCTTGGCCGTGCTGTTGGTTTCGTGCCATGAGACCGGCCCCCAAGACGAAACTTCTGTCATCGGAGGGAACGGTCTCACGCCAGGTCGATTTGCTTATCCCCGGGCCATGGATATTGATTCCCAAACCAACACCATCTTGGTGGTTGACAAACGAGCGCGGATTCAACGATTGGCTTCTGATGGCACGCCTTTGCAGGAGTGGTCGACCCCAACTCGGAAGAACGGCAATCCCACTGGCATCTTCGTTGATGATGACGGGACCATTTTTGTGGCCGATACCCATGAGCATCGGGTTCTGGTGTACGAATCCGATGGTGAACTCAGAACCACCTTCGGCGATTACGGCGAGGAACTTGGTGAATTCATTTATCCCACCGACATCGCTCGGGATGGTCAGGGCCGGCTGTGGGTAAGTGAATACGGTGGCAACGATCGGATTCAAGTCTTTGCCGATGATTACACCCCGCTGTTCGTGGCCGCGGAAGATCACGACTTTCGGCGACCACAGTCACTGCTGTGGAGTCCAGAGCATGACGTGATGCTGCTCAGTGAAGCCAATGGGCACCAGTTGCATGTGCTGTCATCCGAAGGGGAGTTGGTTCGCAGCATCGGGGGTCCCGGGCATCGGCCGGGTCAATTTTCGTATCCCTATGGTTTGGCCTTGAACCCTGAAGGTCAGGTGCTCGTCGCAGAATTCGGAGGGTGCCGGGTCCACGAGGTGTCGTTGGACACAGAGTCTTTTCGCACTTGGTCTGCAGAAGAGTCAAACGGTCTGCGGTACCCTTGGGCCGTGGGTTGCATTGATCAGCGCATCTTGGTCTTGGACAGTGGCAACCACCGCATCCTTGAAGTGGACTCCAGTGAGTTTCAGGCCGCCCCATGATCAGCCTTGACCATCCTGAATGGCTTTGGGGATTGCTGCTGCTTCCGGTGCTGATGCTTTGGTCACGCAGCCGGTTGATGAGTGAACCACGGCGAACGCTCTTGGCTTTGGGGCTGCGATCGTTGGCTTGGACCTTGGTGCTCTTGGCGGCGGCCGATGTACACCGAGTTCAACGATCCGATGACGTGGCCACAATCGTGATCTTGGACCGAACCCAATCCATCCCGGAAGCGCAACGGCAAGCGGCACTTGATGCGTTGGTTTTGGCCGCGAGCAACGATCCCGAACGCCAGCCGGAAGATCGTTTGGGGGTGATCGCCGTTGGGGCTGATCCTGCCATCTTGGAAATGCCGGTGGTTGGCGGACAGGTTCGGGTTCCCCTGGAGCCGGCCCGCCGCGATGCCACCGATCTTGGGGCGGCGGTGGCCACGGCCCTGTCCATTCTTCCCGACGATGCGCGGGCCCGCCTTGTCTTGGCCTCGGACGGCGTGGATACCGAAGGCAACTTTGGCGAGTCGGTCGCCCGAGCCACTGCTGCAGGTATTCCCATTGATGTCTATCCAATCCGTCACCAACGGGAGGCCGAAGTTCGGGTGGAGTCCGTTGCGGCGCCAAACAGAGTGCGTCCCGGACAGCGCAGCCCGGTCAGGATCGCCCTGCTCGCGCAGCAACCTACGGCGGGAGTGCTTCGCCTCTTCCGCTCGGGCATTGAAATTGATTTGGATTCTTCGGCTCCAGGGCTTGGTTTGTCGGTGCAACTTCCCGAGGGGCGAAGTGTGTGGGAGACCCCGCAAAATTTCGAAGGTGGAGGCACGGTTTCATGGCGTGCCGTGTTCGAGCCAGCCTCTTCCCAGTCTCTTGATCGACCGGAGAACAATGTCGGAACGGCGTTGACATTTGTCGAAGGTGAAGGCCGGGTGCTCCTGCTCGAAACCAGCCCAGATGGGGCGGGACCGCTCGCGGCAGCGCTGCGTGCTTCTGGTTTGGATGTCTTTCAACAATCTCCTGAAGCCGCCGGTGCTGACTTGGCTTCATTCGCGGGATTCGACTTGGTGGTTTTGTCCAACGTCCCACGCTGGGCGTTTACCGATGCCCAAGACGCCGCGTTGTCCCGCGCCGTGACTGAGCTTGGGGTGGGATTGCTCACCGTTGGTGGCAACCGGGCTTTTGGGGCAGGGGGGTGGATGGGCAGTGAACTGGCCGATGTCTTCCCGCTCGATTGCCAGCCGCCCCAGACCAAAGAGTTGCCCGGTGGTGCTATTGCCATGGTGATGCACTCGTGCGAGATGCCCGAAGGCAACTATTGGGGGCGGCGGGTGGCAGAAGCGGCGATCGAGACGCTTCATCCGAGCGATTTTGTTGGCATGGTTGAATTCGACTGGGATGCTTTCCGTGGTGATGACGAAAATGCCGGATGCGTTTGGGTTCTGCCCATGCAGCGGGTGGGCGATCGCAAAGCTGCGTTTGCCGCGACGGCCGCGTTGACCTATGGCGACATGCCCGATTTTGATCCCTCGATGGAATTGGCGATTGCTGGGCTGGCTGAAACCCCGGCCGCCATGCGTCAGATCATTGTGATCTCTGACGGTGACCCATCGCCGCCCACCCCAGCAACAATCGCGGAAGCCAACGCCAATCGGGTGCAGATCACCACCGTGATGGTGGGGGGGCACGGATCGCGCCAAGATCAAATGGCGATGGAAGCCACCGCCATTGCCACTGGTGGACGGTTCTTCAAAGTGGATGACCCCAACAAGCTCCCCGCCATCTTTATTCGCGAAGCCCGGCGCATTTCACGCAGCTTGATTCAAGAAGGCGTGTCGGTCACGCCCTCCATGCAGCGAGGTTTGGTGGGCGGCCCATTGGACGGTCTGTCTTCGCTTCCTCCAGTTCGAGGCTGGGTGCTGACTGGCACTCGGGGGGGCACGGCGAGTTTGGGGGCTGGACTTGATACGGGTGAAGACGAACCTGATCCTTTGGTGGCATGGTGGGCCGCAGGAGCGGGACGATCGGTGGCCGTGACCACCGACGCGGGTCGGGTGTGGGCGAACGACTGGGTCAATTGGCCGGAGTACGACCGATTTTGGGAGCAGTTGGCCCGATGGGCCATGCGTCCTGGGCAATCCCGAGAGATCGCTTTGCGAACCGACCGAAAAGGGGAGCGGGCGGTGGTGGAGATTGAGGCCGTCGATGACAACCCTGCCGCCTTGTTGCGTCGCTTCGAAGCGGTTGCAGTAGGACCTCAAGGGCAACGCATCTCTCTCAAACTTCGTCAAGTTGGCCCTCGGCGTTGGCGGGGAGAATTCCCGTTGCGTGAAGAAGGCTCGTGGTTTGTTTCCGCGGCAGGTCGGCGGCCTGGTGAGTCTTCGGTCGATCGAGTGCTTGGGGCCATTGACATGCCTTACCCCGAAGAGTTCCGAGCGCTCCAAGACAACACGTCCGCACTGGAACGGGCGGCTCGCCGAACCTCTGGTCGAGTGCTCACCGGATCGGAATCCCTCTTCACCCGAGATGGATTGTCCCGCCGAGAAGCCCGTTTGCCGGTGTGGGACGTGGCATTGATTTTGGCCGCCGTTGTTTTTCTGTTTGATGTGGCGGTTCGACGTTTGGCCTTGGACTGGTCTTCACTGCTTCGGCGGGATGCGCTGGAGGCCCCCGAGAACTCGTTGGCAGGTCGTGTGGCCACGCGTGATCAGCGCGAGCGAGTGGCCAAGGCCCGTGGCGTCGCGGGTCAGGTTGACGACGCAGATGCGCCGCCGCCAGCCGAACCGAATGCTTCGTCGTCCCCTCCCCCAGAACCAAAGACCACCGACCGATCCGCGGCCATGCAGCGTTTGCTCGATGCCAAACGAAAAGCCCAGCAAGGAGACGACGCATGAGTGGTCCCGAGCAGAGGTTGTTGGCGCTTTGGCGTTCCGAAGTGGAGCGTCACATTGTTGGTGATCCCACGCCCGTTACCGAACTCATGCTCACCTTGTTGGCCGGTGGCCACGCCTTGTTGGAGTCAGCCCCCGGGTTGGGGAAAACCACATTGGTCCGGACTGTGGCCATCTCGGCTGGTTTGGATTTGGGGCGGGTGCAATGCACCCCAGACTTGATGCCGATGGACATCACCGGTGGTGATGTTGTTCTCCCTGAGCAGTCCAATGCGCCCGGGGCGGTCGTTTTTCGCCCCGGCCCCATCTTTCACCAAGTGGTGTTGGCCGACGAGCTCAACCGCGCCACGCCGCGCACGCAGTCGGCCATGCTTGAAGCAATGCAAGAGCGCACGGTCACGTCGGCGGGCGTGACCCGCCCACTGCCTCAACCCTTCCATGTGTTGGCCACGCAGAATCCCATCGAACAAGAAGGCACGTGGCCATTGCCCGAAGCCCAGTTGGACCGTTTCTTGACGATGATTCGCATTCCCACGCCGGATGCCAAGGCGCTCGCGGCCATTACTCGGGGGACCACCGGGAACATGCCACCAAAAGTGGAGCCGGTGATGACCCCTGAACATATGTTGGCCCTGCAACAAGAGGTGCGACAAGTTGTGGTCGCCACTCCGGTGCGAGATTGGGCCGCGCGTTTGGTGCTGGCCACCCATCCCGCCTCAGAGCTTGCCCCAAAAGAACTGGTGAACGCCATCGAATGCGGTGCCAGTCCTCGGGCCGGGCAAGCTTTGTTGGGTATGGCCAAGGCGCTGGCCTTTCTGGAAGGTCGCTCCCACATTGGCATGGTGGACCTGCGACGGGTGGCTCGTCCAGTCTTGCGGCACCGGTTGTTGCCCACGTTCGAATTCCTGGCCGGTGGTGGTGATATTGATTCCGTCATCGACGATCTGGTGCGGTCCGTTCCTCGGGAGCATGCGGCATGAGGTTTGGTGAGACCCGTGATCCCGCCCCCACCACCATGGAGGAATTGGCGCCTGGAGGTTTGCTTGCCAAGCTGTCTCGGATGGATGTGGTGGCCCGTCGCGCGGTACGGGGAGCCCGGAGCGGTGAGCGGCGGAGTCGGAAGCGTGGGGGCGGTTTGGAATTCTCAGAACACCGTGATTATGAGCCAGGAGATGATCTTCGGTTCGTGGACTGGAACGTGTTCGCGCGTTTGGATCGTTTGGTCACCAAGGTGTTCATCGAAGAGGAAGACTTGACGGTGGCATTGTTGCTTGATGCTTCGGCGTCGATGGACTGGGGCAACCCCAACAAGTTCTTGTTTGCTCGGCGGATGGCCCTTTGCTTGGGGGTGGTCGCGCTCCGCGCGGGTCACCGACTGCGTGTGCATGGTCTGGGTGGGTCGTGTCCTCCGGATCTGGCCGGGCTTCGTGGTGGGTCTCGATCGTTGCCCCTTTCACGTTGGCTTCTGGACGCGCGGGCCGATGGGGGATCGGATCTCGCTGAGACCGTAGGACGTGTATCGGGAGGCCGACAGGGCCGGGGGGTCTTGATTCTCCTCTCCGACTGTTTGGAGGAAGGGACCGCAGATGCAGTGCGGCGGGCGGCCTCCAGTGGGTGGGAAACGTGGGTGCTGCGGACCCTCTGTCCAGAGGAACTGGATCCCGGAGCGAACGGTCTTGCGGGGGACCTTCGTCTGGAAGACGTGGAGCAAGAAGGAGGGGTGGAGATCACCGTCAACCGGAGTTTGCTTCAGGCGTATCGCACCAGATTGAATGCAGATCGATCCCGGCTTGAATCTGATGTTCGGCGTGCGGGAGGTCGGTTGGTCGAACTCGATACATCCCTCGATCCCGAACTGGTGTTGTTTGAGTTGCTGCGGCGAGGAGGGTTGCTTCGATGAACTTCCTTTCTCCAATTGCCGGATTGCTGTTGGCGACCGCGGTTTTACCGCCTCTGTTGCTGCTTTGGTTCCTGAAGCTCCGTCGCGCTCGAACCCCCGTGTCCAGTCAACGTCTGTGGCGAGAGGCGATTGAAGACATGCGGGCCAACGCGCCATTCCAGCGCTTGCGCTGGCGATGGTTGTTGGTGCTTCAGATCATGATTCTCCTGTTGATCGCCTTGGCCATCGCCCGGCCGAGGGTCCAGGGCGCCGGAGAATCTGGCCAGCGCACGATTTTGATGATTGACACCTCCGGATCGATGCGTGCGGTCGATACCAGTGATGGCCGGACCCGTTTGGAGCATGCCAAAGACATTGCGCTGGCTCGGATTGACGCGTTGCATGGTGGAGGGGCTCTCTTTTCCGCATCCGGCGAAACAATGGTGTTGTCTTTTTCCGGCGATGCCGTGGTGGACTGTCGATTCACCAGCAGTGCGGCAGAGCTGCGTCGTTCGATTGAAGAGATCACGCCCACCGATCAATCCACCCGTGCGGTTCCCGCGCTGCGACTGGCCCGGGCCTACGCCACCAATACCGATCCTGAGTCACCTTGGCCGGTTGGTGGTCCAGCGGTCATCGAGTGCATCAGCGATGGCCGGATTCCTGATTTGGCGGATCGGTTTCTCGAAGCTGGAGAATCTTTGGTGTACCACCGGGTTGGTTCGGCTGATCCAGAGAACTGGTCTTTTTCGGTGGTCGCCGCAGACCGCGATGTGCGGGATCCTCGCCAAGTCCGCGTGCTGATCGGGTTGGTGGCAGAACATGACGCGCCGGACGGTGAGTTGGTGCTCCGTGTGGATGGTGCGGTGGTCGCCACCCGGGCCATTGCGGCCCCCGAAGGTGCCGAGGACGAGGCCTTCACCCGCTTGGATTTGGTGCTTGGTCCATTCACGTTGGATGCCGGGGCGAATGTTGAGGTCGAACTCCTGGTCTCGGATGCCAATCCCGCGGACAACGTGGTCTGGCTTGAACTTCCCCCCCCGAACCCACTGCGTGTCCAAGCCATTGCCCCGGTTCCGGATTTGATCCGGTTTGGATTGGAGTCCTTGGATCCGGCATCGTTTGATGTGGTGGATTCCCCCGAAGCATTTCAACCTGGGTACGACTTCACGGTGTGGCCCGCGGAGTCCTTAGGAGACACCGTCTTGCCCGAAGGCCGACATTTGGTGTTGGGTGGTGTCCCCGGTGGTTTGGGTGTTCGTCAAGTCAACGAACAAACCGCACCCGCCGTGGTGATGGCCACGGAAGCGTTGCATCCCGTGATGCGAGGCGTAGGGGTGGGGCGGCTGGAAATCTTGAATGCCCCAACGTGGAAAGGCTCCCGAGGGGTAACCGAGTTGATGAGTGGACCCAGCGGGGGACTGGTGTTTGCCGCCGAGCCTGTGGGCCGACGGGTGGTGGCCGTTGGTTTTGATCCGATGGAGAGCAATTGGCCCGCACTTCCTGGATTTGTGGCCTTCTTGGCCAACACCGCGTCCTGGCTCGCAGAAGTTCCAGAGGCCAATGCGTTTGAGCCGGGTGATGTGCTTCGATTGCAAGGAACTCCCGGTACGAACGCAATGTTGTCAGGGCCCGGCTTGGACGTCGAGATTCCTTTTGATCTTGATGGGCGCGGACAATTTGGGCCACTCCGGGCCACCGGTCGGTACGTCCTGCAGAGCCCTGGTCAGGAGCCAGCGGGGTATGCGGTCAATCGCACCGATGTCGAAGAGAACCTTCTTGGCTCGTCAGAGGTGTTGCAACTTCGGGGAACGGCGATCAACGAAGAAGCTTCGGGATCAGCGAAGCAGAGCATTCGGATTTGGATCCTCCTGGTTGTGCTCGCTGTCTTGGTTTCCGAATGGTGGCTGTGGCGCCGATCTTGATTCAGCTTCGCGTCAGCTTGCGGTATTTCAACCTTGTTGGGTTGACCGCAGCATCTCCCAGCCGCCGTCGTCGATCGGCTTCATAAAGCGTCCAGCCGCCCTCGAACCATCGCACTTCTGAGTCGCCTTCAAAGGCCAAGATGTGCGTGGCCACGCGGTCGAGGAACCAGCGGTCGTGGCTGATGACCAGGACGCATCCTGCGTATTCACCAATGGCTTCTTCGAGCGCACGCATGGTGTTCACATCGAGGTCATTGTTCGGTTCGTCGAGCAGCATCACGTTGGAAGGGTCGCGCAGCAGTCGAGCCAAGTGCACCCGGTTGCGCTCACCACCCGAGAGCACGCCCACTTCTTTGGACTGGTCGTTGCCCGTAAAGCCAAAGCGGTTGACGTACGCGCGGCTGTTGAGGGTTCTGCCTCCAAAATCAAGTTCGTCGCTGCCGCCGGAAATGGCTTCCCAAACGGTTTCGTTGTCCGGAAGCTCGTCGCGGAACTGGCCGACGTGGGCCAACTTGACGGTCTCCCCGAGTTCCACGGCCCCTTGATCGGGAGATTCGTGCCCCGTGATCATCCGGAACAGCGTGGTCTTGCCGGCACCGTTCGCGCCCACGATGCCAACGATGGCCCCAGGGGGTACGCTGAACGAGAGGTCTTGGAACAAGAGATTTTCGCCGTAGGCCTTGGCAATGTCTTTGACTTCGATCACTTTGGTGCCAAGACGGGGGCCTTGGGCCACCAGAATTTCAACTTCTGTCTCGTCGCCCTTGCCCCGTTGATCAGCCAGCTGTTCGTACCGCTCAATCCGAGCCTTGTTCTTGGCTTGGCGGCCGGAAGGGCTCTTTTGGACCCATTCCAGTTCGCGTTTGAGCGCCTTCTGTCGTTTGGATTCACCCCGTTCTTCGAGTTCCAGGCGCTTGCGCTTTTGCTCGAGCCACGTGGAATAGTTGCCTTCCCAGGGGATGCCTTCTCCGCGGTCCAGTTCCAAAATCCAACCCGCAACGTTGTCGAGGAAGTATCGGTCGTGGGTGACGGCGATGATCGTGCCTTCGTACTGGGCCAAATGCTGTTCCAGCCAGTGCACACTTTCGGCGTCGAGGTGGTTGGTGGGTTCATCGAGCAGCAGGATGGCTGGCTTTTGCAGCAGCAGTCGGCACAGGGCCACTCGTCTTCGTTCACCACCCGAGAGTTCGTTGACTGGCCGATCGGAAGGTGGGCATCGCAGGGCTTCCATGGCCATGTTCAGCCTAGCATCAAGATCCCACGCGCCAGCGAGTTCGAGCTTCTCCTGCAAGTCGCCTTGCTTTTCGAGAAGCTTCTCCATTTCTTCGGGCGTCATCTCTTCGGCGAACTTCTCGTTGATGGCGTCGTAATCGGCGAGCATTTGCTTCACTTCGCCTACGCCTTCTTCCACAACTTCGAGCACGGTTCGGGTTTCACCGGCCAAGGGCTCTTGCTCGAGATATCCGATGGGGTACCCGCCGGCGGCGGTGATCTTGCCTTCATACTCGGTGTCGAGGCCGGCCATGATCTTGAGCAGGGTCGATTTGCCTGACCCGTTCAGTCCCAAGACGCCAATCTTCGCGCCGTAGTAAAACGAAAGCGAGATGTCTTTGATGATTTCTTTGCGGTTGATGGTCTTGGAGACGCCCATCATGGAGTAAATGATTTGCGTATCGCTCACGATGCGGCCTCACGAATTTCGGCGAGCTTGTCGTCATCCAAACCCAGGAACTCATACATGTAGCGGTCGTAGGTCTCTTGGTCTTCGTCGCGGGAGAAGTCGAGTCGCAACTCGTTGATCACTTTGGTCCCTTGTTTGATCCAATCTTCCCAGGTTTCTTGAGCCACATGCTCTCCCAGCCATGCCCCCACGGGGCCTTTGAATGGAGGGGATTCCATTTTGGTGCCCGGTTTTCCGGTTCGTTTGCACACGAAGGTCCCCGAAGCCCGGAGGGCTTCCGCGGCCGCGTTGGCATCGGGGCTGCTCTTGGGGGGCTCGCGTCCAATCGACGACAAGAGATCTTCCATGGCACGGACCGGCATCAAGTCGCCACGAGACGAGGCTTCCGCATGGCCCTTTTCCAGCACTTCGGCGGCGGCATCGGCATCGCCAGCTTCGATCAGACTGGCGCCCAGCAGTTCCCAGCCCCGGCTCATCCCCGGGTTGAGATCCACGCATTTCCGCAAGGCTTCAGCGGCTTCGTTCCACGCCCCCGTGGCGTGCAGGTTGGTGCCAAGGCTGAACCAAGCCATGTCGTTGGTGGGGTCTGACTCCGCCATGAAGCGGAAGCGTTCGATACGTTCGGCATGTTCGCTCATATAAGACGAATCATAGGTCGGGGGGCTGACCGATATAGGATGACCATGATGGACGACCCCCTCGGCATCGAGTTGGCCGGCGTCCGGCTCCGCAACCCGGTGATTGCCGCCGCTGGGACCTGTGGGTACGGCGCGGAATTTGACCGAGTGCTTCCCGCCTCGGCCCTCGGGGCCATCACCCTGAAATCTATCACCCCTGAAGCTCGTGACGGCAACCAGCCCTGGCGCATCCTTGATGCCAAAGCAGGCATGTTGAACGCCATCGGTTTGGCCAACTGTGGTCTGGAAGTGTTTTTGCACGAGAAGTTGCCCGCGGCGGCCGCGCTCGACACGGTGCTGATTGGCTCCATCGCGGGCCACTCCGTGGAGGAATATTGCACTGTGGCCAAGGCCTTTGGCACGGCGGAAGCACTTTCCTTGGTTGAAGTCAATGCCAGTTGCCCCAACACCAGCGATGGCCGGCAGTTCAGTGCGGATCCATCCGCTTTGGGTGAACTGATTGAGCAGATCAGGCGGGTGCTCGGGCCCAAGCCCATGTTGGTGAAGTTGCCGCCGGACATGGCCGACCCTGTTGGCATGTGCTCGGCCGCGGTTGACGCAGGTGCCAGCGGCTTGACGCTCTCCAACACGTGGCCAGCACTGGCCATTGATGTTGAATCTCGGAAGCCGAGGTTGTCTCGGGGGACCGGAGGATTCTCTGGCCCGGGTATTCACCCCATGGTGGTGAAGTTGGTTCGCGAGGTCTTTGTCAATTTTGCTCGGGACCGCAAGGTGCCCATCGTTGGCTTGGGTGGGGTGTTGGATTGGGAAGACGCGGCGGAATTTGTGTTGGCCGGGGCCACAGGCATTGGGTTGGGGACGGCGTTGTTCGTGGACCCCGCGTTGGCGCGAAAGTGTGCCAAAGGTCTGCAAAAGTGGGCGAATCGGCAAGGTCAACCGCTGCAGGCGTTGATCGGGGCCATGGATGAACCTGGAGGTCCGGCGTGATTGACGGTGAGTTCTCATTACGCGTGCCTTGCGGCCGAGGGTTGGTCGATTGGCTTGAGGACGAACTCGATGAACTTGGGTTTGCCGAGCGTCTTCCCGCGCGAACCTGGGTTGACTTGAACGGCACGCTGCCCGAAGCGGCATCCATTGTGATCTGGAGTCGTCTGGCCACCACGGTTTTGGTGGAAATCGGTCGCTTCCCTTGCACGGGGCCACGCGAACTGTACGAAGGGGTCTCTCGCATCCCATGGGAACAGTGGTTGGACCCAGATGGCTACGTCAGTGTGCACGGTCATGTCAGGCATCCCATGATTCGCAATTCCATGTACGCCAACCAACTGGTGAAGGACGCCCTTTGCGATCGCATGGTGGATCGCATGGGACGTCGTCCTGATTCTGGTCCCGATCGATCCGGGGTGGTGGTTGATCTGTATTGGGCCGGTGACGAAGCGCGTGTGTATTTGGATGCGGCGGGCCGGAAGTTGACCGACCGCGGATACCGGCGTGATGGCGCGTATGCCCCTTTGCGGGAGTCTCTCGCGGCGGCGATGGTTCGAGCGTCCGGGCTGCAAGCCGGTGAGCCCGTGGTGGCTCCGATGTGCGGTTCGGGGACCCTTGGAATTGAAGCGGCGTTGGCCGCTAATCACAATGAAACCGGCTGTCAGTTCAATCAGCAGTACCAGCAATCGGCGAACAGCGGCCTGGGGTTAATAACAGAATATCTGAAACAAAGCCTCAGACCTACCGTAATGTACCCCTATGTGGTATTGCTTGGCCTGACTTTATCAAGTCTGTGGTGGTAGCCAGCCCCT
>CAXBRK010000036.1:0-16614 GCA_963978155.1 uncultured Phycisphaera sp.
AACCTGACCGATCAAGACCCTGCGCTTGATCTTGATTACGTCCCCCTCAAGGCCAGACCAGCGGAGGTTCGCGCATGCCTTTCCAACTCTTTCGGTTTCGGCGGCCAGAACTCCGCCATTGTGGTTCGGACATGGCCTTCGGAAGCCTCCTGATTCTGACCGCGTCGGCCTTCGGCGCGGACCGCCCCACCGAAGACACCTGGTCGGTGCGGACCATGGGCATTTGGTCAGAACCCTACGAAAACGATCTGCGCATCCTGACCAACGGTGATGAGCTGGAACTGGGCTTCGACGATTCGTTTGGGTTCAGTGCGGCGATTGGCTGGCAACCCAAAGGCTTTGCCTTCGGCTTTGAGCTGGAGTACCGAAGCACCGAACACGAGTTGGTTTCAGGAAATCTTCCGGAGCTCGGTGCGATCACGGCCGATGCCACCCGAACGGTTGAAACCATTTTCCTCAACGCGGTCGCGCGCCAACAACTTGGCTTGGATATCACCATCTACGGCGGTGTTGGCTTGGGGTATTCCAGCATAGATTTTGATCTTCGAAGTTTGGGCGGCGATACCGACTTCGATGTCGGGCAGTTCTCGGAAGACACCATCGCCTTCCAAGGCTTTGTTGGATTTGAAAAAGCCATCACCAATGATTTGGGATTCGTTACCCAACTTGGGTGGTTCCAATCCGACGAGCCCCGGTTTGAAAACGAATTGACCCAGCCGTTCACCATGGACGTCAAAAGTCCCAGTCTTTCGGTGGGTTTGCGTTACGAGTTCTGAAGGCTCAACCATTTGTGATTAAACAGAAGTCAACTATCTCCCAGTAGGCGGCGAAGTTTTTCAACCACGCTCTGAATCTCGGCTTGTTTCTCAGCGTCGGATTCGTCACTCCAGCTGAGAATTCCGGTCTGGCCTGCCTTGATGATGATGTCGTAGTAATTATCCAAAAGCCTAATAATGGCAATAGTTGCACAAAGAACCTGGTTCCATGTCAGGTTAGCGTCCATAACAGGCCATTCGATCATGGCTCGAATCTCACCGTCGTTGTCATCGAATTCGAACTGCAACATCTTTGTTCTCCAACAGACCCCAAGGAGCGCCTCAAACAACGCCTGCTTGTGAGGGACGTCGCTCTTAAAACAACTAGGGCAGAAGAACTTGACGAACTGCCCGTCATCCTCCAGACGTATAACGATGACAGCTGATTTCTGATTGGTCTCCGGGTTGAGGTAACGGTTTGTCTCCCACGTCATGATGAGTTCGCCAGGGACATTTCCGTTGAAGTACTTAACGCCGTTTGCTTCAAGCATGTCCTGAAGGGCCGGTAGACTTGTAGCCATAACAATTCCTTTCGATGTTGCCATCGCATGAGTAAAAAATTCCACGGCTTATGGAATTTTGTGAACGGATCACGAGTAGCCAAGACAGACAGTATCCCAGTCACTCTCAATCTCAAAAAAATCTACACGGCTTAGTTTTGACAGCTTCAAGCCCAATTTTGGATAATTGCTTCCTGCAACCCCCTGTCTTGGAAGATTTGAACACCGATGCCAATAAAACCTCGTACAAAATTCAAATGAACCAACATCGATAATTACTTGAAGCGCATTATTCTTGCACGTTGCCCTGAACTCTTGAATCCGCGTTACAAAAAATGCTCTCTAAAAAATTAGAGCTTTGGCACGCTACCGATTGATTCTGGCCTAGGACCTAAACTCATTCCTTAAGTGTGAGCTGGAGATGATCCTAGAACTGGAAGTCATGCTGATTCAAACAAACCGGACACTAAAGACCATGTGAGAGATGAAATCATGGATCTGAAAATCACAGTCAAAAAAAGCCGCGACCAAATGGCCGCGGCTTTGAATACAACTCAATGAGTGTTTGGGTCAGGCCGTGAAGCCGGCCTTGAATTCGGCAATGGCCGCTTCGAAGGCATCGGTGTCGATCTTCTTGAACGAACCGGCGGATTCCAAGGCATCACGCAGATCTTTGCGGGCCGACTTGAAGTGCTCAAGCAGGCCTTCTTCAAACTTCCCGACGCTGGAGATTTCCAAGTCATCGAGGAAGCCTTTGGACGCGGCGTAGATCGAGATGCATTGGTCGATGGTGTCGAAAGGCGTGAACTGTCCCTGCTTGAGGAGTTCCACCATGCGGGCACCACGGTCCAGTTGTTGCTGGCTGGCGGCGTCGAGTTCGGTACCCAGCTGAGCAAACGCTTCGAGTTCGCGGTACGCCGCGAGGTCCAGACGGAGCGAACCGGCCACTTCCTTCATCGCCTTGATCTGGGCCGCACCACCCACGCGGGACACGGAGATACCCACGTTCACCGCGGGTCGAATCCCGGCCGCGAAGAGTTCGGGCTGCAGGTAGATCTGACCGTCGGTGATCGAAATCACGTTGGTGGGGATGTAGGCGGACACGTCACCTTCTTGGGTTTCGATGACGGGCAACGCGGTCAACGAACCGGCACCGTTCTCGTCCGAAAGCTTGGTCGCCCGTTCGAGCAACCGGCTGTGCAGATAGAACACGTCACCGGGATAGGCTTCACGGCCTGGAGGACGACGGAGGAGCAAGGAGAGCTGGCGATACGCCACGGCTTGCTTGGACAAGTCGTCGTAAATCACCAACGCGTGCTTGGGCAACTTGCCCTCTTTGCCTTGCCACATGAAGTGCTCAGCCATGGCACAACCGGCGTATGGCGCGATGTACTGCATGGGAGCAGGGGAAGACGCCGAAGCGGAGACCACGATGGTGTAGTCCATCGCACCGGCCTTCTTGAGGTCTTCCACCACCGCCGCCACGGTGGATTCTTTCTGACCCACCGCCACGTAGACGCAGACCACGGCTTCATCGGTGCCCCAGTACTGCTTCTGGTTGATGATGGCGTCAAGGCCGACCGCAGTCTTTCCGGTCTTCCGGTCACCAATGATGAGTTCCCGTTGGCCCCGGCCGATTGGAATCATGGAGTCGATCGCCTTGATACCGGTGGCCATGGGTTCGGAGACGGGCTGCCGGAACGCAATGCCGGGAGCCACAATGTCGAGCTTCATTTGGGCGTCGGCTTCGATGGCGGGTCCGCCGTCGAGGGGGTTGCCCAAGGGATCCACCACGCGGCCCAGCAGGCCGTGGCCGGCGGGCACTTCGAGCAAGCGGGTGGTGGCTTTCACCGTGTCGCCTTCTTGCACGGCCAAAGCATCGCCGTAGATCACGCAGCCCACGGTGTCGAGTTCGAGGTTCATCACCTGGCCCATCACGGGGCCTTTGCTGGTGTCGAATTCCACGAGTTCACCGGACATGGCCTTGGCCAGCCCGTATACCCGGGCGATGCCGTCGCCCACTTCCACCACGCGTCCGACTTCCGAGACTTCCAGTTCAGCGCCGAACTGTTCGATCTCTTGCTTGAGGACAGAGGTGATTTCGTCAGTCTTGATCTTCACAGCGTTCTTTCCAGGGGTAGAGAGGCGTCAAAAGACGGTTGGTTTATTCCGAAAGAGGTCCGAGGGTGTACACGATGCGCACGGCGGCTCGAACCTCAACTTCGCCGGCTTCGATGGTGGGGGCCCCAAAGTCAGCTTCGGCGGACATCATCATGCGTCCCCGAGCCATCACTGGTGGCCTTGCGTTGTCTGATTCAATGTCGATGTTTTTGATGCCAGCCAAGACCGTGCCTGAGGACGCGGACACCACTCTGGCTTCACGGCGAGCGTTCCGCACCGCTTCTTGGAGCAACGCTTCACGCTGGGCCATGCGAGCGGCTTTGGAAAGACCAAAGCCATCCAAGTTCACTTCGTCGGCCCCATGCTTGGCGCTCTTGGCCAAGAGTTCGCCGACGAGTTCCAAACGGGTGGTCTCGATCAGAATGCGATGTTCCAACCGGTGACCCAGCACGGTGGGCTTCCAGTCTTCGGCTGGGTTGCGAGGACGCTGGGACCAAATCGGTTCGAGGGAATACCCCCCAGTGCGACGCTCTTTGCCTGGCTCGATGTCGAGGCTGTCGAGGAAGTCGGTGATCTTGTTGATGCGGGTGCCCGCCGATCGCATGGCTTCGGCCACGGTGTCGGCTTCAGCACGAACGACGATGCGAAGGCTGGCTTGATCGGCCGGAACCTTCAAGATTGCTTCACCGCGCACACTCAATTGGGACGCTGCTTCTTCGGCCGCAACGGGGGCGACCACAAGCAGAGCAACCATGATCGTGCGGAGCAAGGACATCAGGAGCCAACCATCTCCGAGGCACGAGCCCGAATTTTGGCGCCGGCTTCCACTTGCAAGGCGTACTCCAAACGGCGCAAGCGTGAAGCGATGGAACCGTCGATCAGTCTGTCACCCACCTGAAGACGCAGACCACCAATCAGACTGGGGTCCACCTTCCAAGTAATCACGGGGGTTCCACCAACGGCTGCACCAATCTTTTCGGTCAACGCGTCATGCTCATTGGACATGTCGGCCGCGGTGGTCACGCTGACTCGAACGCGACCGGCGGCGGCATCCGCACGGGCTTTGGCGGCCTCCACGATGCCTGGCAGGGCGGCAAGGCGTCCCTTGTTGTTCAGCAATCGCAAGAAGTTCAGGGTGACCGGTTCAACTTGACCCATCAGCATGCGAACCAAGCTCGCGTCTCGCTTCTTGGGGTCAATGATGGGGCTGCGGAGGAATTCCGCAAAGGAAGATTCGTTGGCGGCCAACTCGAGAACACCGTCAAGGCTCTCGCACACGGCCGCAAAATCACCGCCCTGGGCCGCAACCAGTTCTTGCAGGCTTTCGGCGTACCGCTCGGACAAGGCGTCGGTGCGAACCTCGCTCATCTCAGCCCTTCATTTCCGCAAGACTCTCTTGCACCAATTGCTGCTGGTCGGCCACGGTGATTTCCCGGCCGAGGATCTTGCTCGCCACCGCGGTGGCCAAAGCACCAGCCTCGGCGTGGATTTCGGCAACCGCGGCTGACTTGGCCGATTCGATATCAGCCATGGCTTTGGTTCGAAGCTGGGTCAGCTCCGCATCATTTGCAGCCCGCAGTTCGTCGGCCACCCGCTGGGCGTCGGCCTTCGCTTGGGCGATGGTCTCGGCCGCTTCTTTGCGAGCTTCAGCCAGTTGAGCCTCAAAGTCGGCCTTGGCCTTCTCTGCTTCGGCACGAGATTGCTCGGCCTGCTCGATGTCTCCTTGGATCTTTTGCTGGCGATCCTCAAGACCACCCAAGATCTTCGGCCACACGATGGTGGCCAAGATCCCAAAAACGATCAAGAAGACGACCACCGTCGCGATCATGGGATACATCTGACCGGCTGGATTCTCCAGAGCGGCGGTCAAAGGCACCGTGGTGGCACTGTCAGCAGCCAACAGAAGAGATGCAAAAGGCATGCTCAATCTCCAAGAAAAAGAAGGAGACCCCGGCCGGATTGACCCGGCCGGGGTGGAAATTCAAGTTCGATCAGCCGACGAGGATGACCGCTGCGAACGCCACACCTTCGATAAGAGCGGCGGTGAGCAGCATGTTGGTGAAGATTTGACCCTTCACTTCTGGCTGACGGGCGGTGGCTTCACAGGCGGTGCCACCAATGCGGCCGATACCAAGACCGGCACCCAAGACGGCAAGGCCAGCAGCCAGACCTGGGACCATTGGCCCCGCAGCGACTGCGGCTTCTGCTGCACCTTCGGCCTCAGGGGCGGCCATGACGGTAGAAGCGACGAAGAGAGGGGCAAGAACGGCAAACAGCTTGTTCATGGCTAGGAGAAACTCCGGCGGGGTTCACAGGATCCGGTCGGCCCGCCCCCCGCCTGGGGCGAACCTTCCAAAGGAAGGGTCAGTGGGCGGGAGCCGCCTCATGATCGTGCTCATGATCATGATGGTTGAACAGACTTAAGAACACAACCGTCAGGAACATGAAAATGAAGGCCTGCAAGAAGGCCACAAAAAGTTCGAGGAAGTAAAAAGCAAACCCGGCAAATGAGCCAATCACAGTTCCCACTTCGGGTCCCGTGAGATCTCGGAGAACACCAAGGCCCAAGCCGAACAGTGCAGCCATCACCGTGTGGCCCGCCACCATGTTGGCAAACAAACGGATGGCCAACGCGGCGGGTTTGATCAGGTGACCAAGCAGTTCAATCAAGAACACCGCGATGGAAATGGGGAGCAAGCCCAAATCAGCGATAGATTTTGAATTCAACCCAAAGACCGGAAGGCCGGCAAAATTGTGCATGATCCAGCCTCCAACACCACTTTCTTTGATGCCGTGGACATGGATGATCACGAAAGAAACCAAGGCCAATCCAAGCGTAATCGCGAGGTTGCCGGTGGCCGTGCCGCCAATCGGAGTGGTGTGAGATCCAGCCAAATGCTGCATGTCAACCAAAGGAATCAGTCCGATCAGGTTGTTGATCAAAATGAAGAAGAACAATGTCAGCAAGAGGGGGAGCCATCTCTTGGTGCCCCGCTCCCCAAGGACTGGTTCAATCATTTCGTCTCGGAGCCAGCAGATCATGGACTCCACAAACTGCGACAAGCGGCCCTGAGTGACGTATCGAGCATTCCCTTCTGAGGCCGGTCCGGTCGCAACCTTACTTGCGACGTACAACATGACCAGAACGGTCAAAATGGCACTGACCGCAAGGGTCACCATGTGCATCGTCAGCACTGGCGCATCAGGGGTACCCGAGAGAACCACATCCAAGACGTGTGACTTCGGGTCGTATTCAGCAGCAGTGAGAAGCAGTGGAATCAGCATGTGTCGTTCAGGACTCGTGCACGGGGTTTCGGTCCAAGGACCGGGACCATCGGGAAAGGAGAGCCGCATCAAGAAAGATCGATACGACATGGGAAACCACCAACGCGGTGCGGAACCCGTCATCCCCCTCAGGGGGGCGGAAGTATAGCAGCCAAGCCATGATCCCCGTCGCCAAGAGCCGGCTCAACAACGCGCCGGGCCAGATGGCCATCCACTGTTCGAGCGGGCGGGCGACCCAAGGCATGAGCACCATGCTGCCCAACACGTACCCACCACTGCCCGCCAGTGCCCCATTCACGATGGATGGCATCGAAACGGAGGGATGCGCCAAGCAGCCACCCAGCAGTCCCAGCCCCCCACCGACCGCGCCAGCGAGAGCCATGGCCCCAAAAGGCAGTGAAACAGTCTCGGGTGTATCTTTTTGCGTCATTTTCCTCGGTCCTCCCGCTCAAAAGACTGCTGCAAACGCATCGCGCTGCGGATGAGATGGGTCATGCCCACCGCCACCCCAAACATGGCCCCCACTTTTTCGCCCCAAACAGGCTGCAGTTGCCCCCCCAGCCACCACCCGGCCAAGACATACCCCACCGTTTGGGTGCCAATTGCAGCCATGCGGACCCCCCGGCCCATGGTCGTTCGGCGATCGGCTCCAGGATCAAGATTGGTCATCTCCATGATGCTACGGGTTCTTGGGCGACTATCCTGTCCTTTCCATGGCCATCTCTGACGAGTCCATTATCGATGTCACCCCAAAGCCCATGCACGCGGCCGAAGCCATCTTCTTGCCCGCGATTGCCAAAGGGCTCGGCACGACGTTCCGGCACCTGTTTGGCAACATCACCAAGCCCGGAAAGAACAAAGACAACATCTACGTGGTCCAGTACCCCGAAGAGAAGCGAGACGATCGCCCGGTGGTTGAAGGTGGGCAAGAGCGTTCCACATTCCGTGGCGTCCACCGTTTGAACAAAGATGAAGATGGCCGTGTGCGCTGTGTGGCTTGCTTCATGTGCGCCACCGCCTGCCCCGCCAACTGCATCCACATCACCGCCGAAGAATCACCTTGGGACGATCGGGAAAAGTATCCCAAGCAGTTCGATATCGACGAGCTTCGCTGCATCTACTGCGGCATGTGCGAAGAAGCGTGTCCTTGTGATGCCATTGAGTTGACGCCGTTCTATGAAGTCACTGGCATGTCGCGACAAGAACTCATCTTCGACAAAACCAAACTCCTCGAGGTCTACGACCAGACCATTGAAGAGAAGCCCATGTGATACACATGTGATGCGCGTGTGAACGCATGTGGTCGGCGGCGTTCATGCCGACCGCAACACACAATTCAACTCTGTCGGACTGGCACCCAAGCGGTAGTGCGTCCACCGATGGCGTCGAATTGAATCAATTCGCCTTGAGCCGTTCGGGCCCCTTCTACCTTGCCCCAGCGGTTGTGGAACAGCCACGTGCGGGGGAAGCGGTCTTTGTCCGCATCAACCGAACAGGCTTTTTGAATCACCAAAATGGTCTTTTTTACGAGGCTTTTGGCTTCTTTTTGCTCGAGGTCCACGCCGAGTCGATGGGGGTTCAGTTTGGCTTGGTAGCACGCCTCATCCGCAATCCAGTTGCCAACCCCAGCCATAAATTTCTGGTCCAGCAGCACGCTCTTGATCGGCGCTCGGCGACGCAACAGCGCCTCGCTTACGGCGGACAGATTGATCTCGTCCACGATGGGATCCGGCCCAAGATCTGAAATGGGAGGTTCATGCAGTGGATCTTTTCGCAAACGAAGTCGACCGAACCTTCGGGGATCCGTAAAGGCCACCTCGACTTCGTTCTCGAGTTTGAGCCAAAATTTTTCAAACCGAGGTGGCCAATGCTCCTCAACCGACCCGTGCGCCACCAACTGCAGGCCTCGTTCTCCGCGCACCCGAATGGCGCCCGTCATGCCCAAATGCACCAATACCGCAGAACGATCCACCAACGGCAGCCACAACTGCTTTCCACGACGATCAGGAACTTCCATGATCGCGCCGCGGAACGTCTTGGCGATCTTCTGCGGACGGTCTTCGGCACACACAATGGTGTCGGGGCCAACTCGAACTTTGGCAATGCGCTGCCCCACCACGAACCGCTCCAAAAGCGACCTGGCGTGTTCGACCTCGGGCAATTCAGGCATTGGACCTCCCGTACAAGCCGCGGGCACGAATCACCGACAACACCGACTCGGGGATGCCCGCCCGCAGAGCCGCTTCGTCGGATTCGGCCAAGGCTTCACGAAGTTTGGTGGCCGACACATCATCCAGCGGCAGATCCAACACCGAATCTCGCCACCAGCCAGGCCGGGATTGGCCTTCATCCAACTGCTCGAGCACCAGTTCCAAGGCCAACCGATCGTGGGGCGGCCGCGGCGCGATGACCGGATGGGCCAAATCCAAGATCTGTTCCCAGTTGTGCCAGCGACGAAACTGCAACGCTTGGTCCGCACCGATCAAGAATCGAAGCGGGGTGCTCTCGTCTTCGGCCCGAAAAGATCGCAAGGTGTCCACGAAGTAGCTGGGACCACCGCGTTGCAATTCTCGCTGGTCAATTTCCGCGTCGGCGTTGCCGGCCAAGAGGGCCTGCAGCATGGCCACCCGATCCTCCGGCGGCGCGGACTGCTCCGTGCGAAGTGGGTTCTGGGCGGCGGGGATCCAAACCACTCGTGACGCGCCAATGGCTTCGCCAGCCAGCTGAGGCAGTCGACCATGGGCGGCATGCGGAGGATCGAACGTCCCCCCGTACAGGAGAAGCGGCGCGGCCATGGTCAGATGCTAGGTCCACACGGGCATGGGCAAGTTGTCAATCAACCGCACACCGTCCAACCAAGCCGCCACCAACGCCCGGCTGGGGCGAGAAAAATCATCCACTGGCCGCAAGCCCGTTGAGGAACGAACCACGGCGTACTCCACTTCAAGACCGTGGGATTCAAGAGTCTCACGCATCATTTTCTCTGCGGTGGAGGGATGGTTTGCCGCCGCGGCAGCTTGCAAGGCGAGATACACCGCACGAGCTTTTTGCCGGGACGCGTCAGACAACCGCTCATTTCGACTGGAGCGAGCCAACCCATCGGCTTCGCGCGATGTGGGGACGGCATGAATGCTGGGGCCGCCGTCTCGATCCACCATGGTTTGGACGAGTTGCAGTTGCTGCCAATCCTTCTCGCCAAAAACAGCCACTTGCGGTTGCACCAATTCGAACAGGCGCCGCACCACTCGGGCCACCCCAGCAAAATGCCCGGGGCGGTGGGCGTCTTCAAGGCCCGGCTGGGTGGCCACGCGAGGCAGCTCGGGCGTTGGTACATCGACCCCATTCGGGTAAATGTCTTGTTCGGTGGGACCCCAGACCACATCGGCCCCCGCAGATTCGGCCAACCCCGCGTCCACCTCGAACCGGCGCGGATACCCCGCGAAGTCGTCCTGGTCGTTGAATTGATCAGGATTCACAAAAACGCTCACCACCACGGGGCCGCCCAAACTCTTGGCGGCACGCACCAACTCCAAGTGACCTTCGTGCAACCCACCCATGGTTGGCACAAAGACGCCGCCCGAGAACGCTTCCAAACCTGCATTTTCCGTCAGTCTTGCCACGAATTCAGCATCGTAGATCAGACGAACTGCCAATGTTTGGCCGGGGGTTGGCTAGAATGGTGGGTATTCACAAACCATGACTGCTCAAGACACCACCATCTATTTTGACCATGCTTCGACCACCCCTTGCGACCAGCGGGTGGTGGACGCCATGCTCCCTTACTTCACCTCGATTTACGGCAACTCAAGCAGCCGGAACCACGCGTACGGCTGGGAAGCTGAAAACGGTGTGGACACCGCACGATCGCAAGTGGCCGAACTTCTGGGGGCCCAACCGAAGGAAATCATTTTCACTTCGGGGGCCACCGAATCGAACAACATCGCCATCAAGGGCGCGGCTCGGATGTACGCCAAAGCCCCAGCTGGCTCAGAACATCGCGGGCACATCATCACCGCGGTCCACGAGCACAAAGCCGTCATCGACCCTTGCCGCCGCTTGGAACGTGAAGGCTTTGATGTGACGTTCTTGGAACCAGGGTCCGATGGCATCATCACGGCCCAAATGGTGAAGGACGCCCTTCGAGACGACACCATTTTGGTGTCCATCATGTGGGCGAACAACGAACTGGGCACCATCAACGAGATTCCCTGCATTGGCAAGATCTGCAAGGAACACGGCGCGGTGTTCCATACCGATGCCACCCAGTGGGTGGGCAAGATGCCTACGGATGTCGAAGCGGACAACATCGACCTGCTGTCGCTTTCGGCCCACAAGATGTACGGCCCCAAAGGGGTCGGTGCTCTGTACGTTCGGCGTCGTCGCCCTCGGGTCCGACTGGAAGCCATCCAAGACGGTGGTGGCCACGAGCGCGGCTTCCGTTCCGGCACGTTGAACGTCAGCAGCATTGTCGGACTCGGCGCAGCCTGTGCCATCGCCAAACAGGAGATGGAAGCCGAAGGGGAACGGCTCAAGGCACTGCGCGACAAACTTGAAAACGAACTGATGTCTCGGCTTGAAGTGGTGGAAGTCAATGGTCACCGCGACCACCGCTTGCCCCACATGACCAACATCTCCTTTGGCTTCGTCGAAGGTGAGTCGCTGATGATGGGCATCAAGAACATTGCTTGCTCTTCGGGTTCAGCGTGCACCTCAGCGTCGCTTGAACCCAGTTACGTCCTAAAAGCACTTGGTGTTGGTGATGAACTCGCCCACTCCTCATTGCGTCTGTCCTTGGGACGGCACACCACCGAAGCTGAAGTCGACGAAGCCATCGAAGGCATCGCCGCTGCAGTGGAGCACCTGCGGGCCATGAGCCCCCTGTTTGATCTCTGGAAAGAAGGGGTCGATATTTCCAAGATTGAGTGGCAATCGCACTGAACCAAACCGGGTTGACCAGCGAATGGTCAATTGCGAAAGGAAAACCATGGCCTACAGCGAAAAAGTCATCGAGCACTACCAAAAACCACAGAACGTCGGTTCGTTCGGAACGTCATCCGACGTCAAAGAACGCTCTGATATTGGCGTCGGCATCGTCGGCGCCCCAGAATGTGGCGACGTAATGCAGCTGCAAATCAAAGTGGATGATGCGGGCAAGATCGAAGACGCCAAGTTCAAATGCTTCGGCTGTGGTTCGGCAATTGCTTCTTCTTCCTTGGCCACCGAATGGATCAAGGGCCGCACGGTTGATGAAGCCTTGGCCATCAAGAACACCGAGATTGTCGAAGAGTTGGCATTGCCTCCGGTCAAAATTCACTGCTCGGTCCTGGCGGAAGACTCCATCCGAACCGCCATCAACGACTGGAAGAAAAAGAACGGTCACGAGGTCGAGGACGACCACCACCACCACTGACCCCCAATGGGCTCGGACGAAACCGAGTCTTCAACGGCACCGAACCACCTCAGCCCCACCGAACCACACCCGAAGGAATCAACCATGTCCGTGATCGTCACCCCAACCGCCATCAAAGAAGTTGGCGACATCATGAAGCAGCAGAACCTCAACCCCGAAACCACCTGCCTCCGGGTTGGGGTCAAAGGTGGCGGCTGCTCAGGCTTCTCGTACCTGCTCGACTTGACTGAGAATCAGAAGGAAACCGACGAAGTCTGGACCTGCCGGGCGATGGTGGTGGATGGCAAAGCCAGTGAAGCCGCCGAAGACAGCGCCGATGCCGAGAACATCGTGGAAGTTCGGGTGATTTGCGATCCCAAGAGCTACCTCTACCTGAACGGCACCACGGTTGATTTCCGAGACGAGTTGATGGGTCGCGGGTTCGTCTTCAACAACCCCAACGCCAACGCCACTTGCGGCTGCGGATCCTCATTCTCCGCCTGAACCAGCCGAAAACAGCCTGAGGAAGCCGCGTCAGGGAGCCGATATGGCTGTATGCGCCTGAATACCGCCATCGATGCCGTCCGGCAAGCTTCACTCGCGGCCAAATCTGTTCAACACGACTTGGGGCGCGTCTCCGAGTTGACCAAAGACGACCGGTCCCCCGTGACCGTTGCGGACTTCGCGGCCCAAGCCATCGTGGCTTCCATTCTTCGTGATGCTGATGCCAGCACCCCTTTGGTCGGCGAAGAGACCAGTGCCGTGCTCCGCGAACCTGAAAATGACGCCCTGCTCAGCCTGGTGACGGAAGCCGTCTCTTCCGCAATTGGCCAACGAACCCCGGAAGAGGTCCTCACCCTCCTGGACCATGGTGGACACGACGCCAGTGCACCTGAATATTGGGTGCTTGATCCTGTCGATGGCACGAAGGGCTTTCTTCGCGGAGAACACTTTGCGGTCGCCTTGGGTCTGGTGTGTGATGGACATCCCACGCTTGGTGTGCTCGGCTGCCCCAACCTCCACGTCGCCACAGAAGAAAGTCCTGAAGCCGTCGACGGACGAGGGGTCATCGTCGCCGCCGAAGCTGGACAAGGCTGTGCAACGGGTGGCATGGAAGGCCCACTGACACCGGTCAAGAGAAGCACATGCGAAGGATTGGTGCGGGTGTGCACTTCGGTCGAAGCAGCCCACACCGACCACACCGCGGTTGATGCGGCCATGCACGCCCTCGGACGAGAATGGACTGGGGTGCGTCTGGACTCCCAAGCCAAATACGGTCTCCTCGCCCGCGATCAAGCCGATGCTTATCTGAGATTGCCTCGACCGGGGAAGCGTTACGTCGAACGGATCTGGGACCACGCCGCTGGCGCACTGGTGGCCATGGAATCGGGAACCACGGTGACGGACATCTCCGGCAAACCACTGGACTTTGGCCATGGGCGCGGACTGGAGCAAAATACTGGTGTCATCGCGGCTGCCCCAGAAATCCACAGCGCGTTGCTTGAAGCCGTGGGGTCTTCCGCATGACCGCAGAAGGCCTCTTTGTCCTCGGAGTGATCGGCTTGGTGACGGCGGCTTTGATGAGCCGACGCATCGGCGTCGACACCGCCATGGTTGGGGGACTGCTGCTCCTGCTGCTGGCTGATCAGATCCTAGGAGAGGACCGAATTCTCCCCATTCAAGATGGCCTTTCAGGATTCAGTCACAAAGCCGTGGTGATGATTGGCGCTTTGTACGTGGTCGCGGCAGGACTGCGAGAAACCGGTGGGGTGCATCTCATCGCCGGAAAACTCTTGGGGCGGCCCAAGGGACTGCTGAGCGCTCAACTCCGCTTGATGCTCCCCGTGGGACTCTTGTCCGGTCTTATGAACAACACCCCATTGGTGGCGATGTACCTTCCGATTTTGGGGGACTGGTGCCGCCGGCTTCGGCTTTCCCCTTCGCGACTGTTCATTCCACTGTCCTTCGCCGCCATCTTTGGTGGAGCCTTAACGGCAATTGGCACTTCGTCCAACATCGTGATTTTGGAAATGCTGTTGGATTATGAAGAGCAGCCGGATGTGGTGATCTCAGCCTCAGAAGCGCCGCTTCGACTCGTGGAAAACGGTGTTCCTTCGTTCTTGGCCATTGGAGCGGTAGGGCTTCCACTGATGATGCTCGGCATCGTGGTCATCGCATTGACCAACAAGAAGCTTCTCCCCGAACGTCAACCCGCCGAACCCCCAAGTTTGGACACCCGCGACTACCAACTGGCCATGCGGGTTCGAAATGATGCTCCCTTCGTAGGGAAGACCGTCGAAGCGGCTGACTTGCGGCATCTTCCGGGCGTGTATCTCACAAGAATTGAACGGGAGGGAAGAGATATCCCCGCTCCTGGTCCAGAAGAGACCATCCTGGAAGGAGACCTGTTGTGGTTCACCGGGGTTTTGGATTCGGTGCGAGACCTTCGCAACATCCGAGGGCTTGAGATGCTCGACGGACAGGCGCGCAAGGTGCAGGGCGCTCATCAACTCCGAACTTTGGTTGAAGCCGTGGTGTCATGGGATTCAGAATTCCATGGGAAATCTGTGCGTGACATCGGATTCCGGACTCGATTCAACGCGGCCATCATCGCGGTGCGTCGAGGTGGCGTTCCGCTCGAAGGAAAAATTGGAGACATGATCTTGGAGCGAGGAGACACACTGCTCCTCGACACCAACGAGAAATTTTTGTCTGATGGTGAAGCGCGCGAGCAGTTTGATGTCATCTCGAGAGTCCAAGATTCCCGACCTCCCAACCACCGAAAAGCACAAGTTGCTCTTGGCATCGTGCTGGCCATGGTTTTGGCCATCGCCCTCGCACCGGTTGACAGTGCTGTGATCGCACTGACCGCAGCGGGGCTGATGGTGCTGAGCCGCTGCTTGCCCGGAAGATTGGCTCGAGCAGCAATCGACTACCCCATGCTGCTGGTCATCGGAGCGGCCATTGGAATTGGTCGCGCGATGGAACACACTGGGGCGGCTGAAAACATTGCGGAACAGCTCTTGGCGTTGGCCGAGCCCTACGGCCCCCTGGCCATCTTGACGTGCGTGTACATGCTGGCGGTGGTCTTTGGAAATCTCATCTCAAACAATTCAGCTGCAGTGCTGGTCTTCCCGGTTGCTTTTGCCGCAAGTCAGTCGGTGCAACTGGCCGCAGAGCCGTTTGCGGCGGCGGTCATTCTGGGCGCGAGTTCAACGTTCCTTTCCCCCGTGTCGTACCCCACAAACCTCATGGTCTACGGTCCCGGCGGCTACCACTTCTTGGACTACGCCCGAATCGGCCTCCCGCTTGTCATCTTGCGTGGCGTCTTGATGGTGCTGCTGATTCCAATCTTCTTCCCATTCCAGTGATGAACCTGTGAGCTTTCCAACTCAATTGCAAACGATCAGAACTGGGCTCTGTATCGCGGCCATGGTGGTTGGAGGCCTACTTGTCACCGGCCAGTACATCACAGACCGATTCAGCAGTGTTCAGGTATTGCACTGGGCACCAACTTGGTTAATTCCATTGTTCGGGGTCCTCAGCGCTCTTCTGGGCAACACGAAGCCACTCAAAAAAATCAGTTGTGTGCTCTGCTTGGTCATGGTGGCGCACTGGTGCGTCCATGATTGGAAGCCCAAGAGAATGAGAGACCATCAGCAAGAACCCATCAACTTCCTGCATTGGACGGTGGAAGAATTTGATCAATCACGGGCCCAAGCGACGCTGCAAGCGGCAACCCGCTTCGAAACCGATTTCTTGTGCCTGGTCAACATCAACACGGTGTTGAAATTGCCCTGGAAAGAGGAACTCAGCGACCTTCCTTATCAAAAGGTGCAATGGCCATTCCTCTTTGCCTCACGTTGGCCCATCACTTGTGAAATTGTGCTGAGGGAAAATCACACCTACGAGCATCCGCTGAATATTGCCCGAGGATCCATCGAGCATCCGGATGGACCCATCACCTTTGTGGCACTGGACTGCCCATCCGACCCCAGTCTTTCCCGGATGGGCACATCACGCCGGATTCAGGAGAGTCTTGGATCTTGCACTGCAGATTTGGTCTTTGGCGACTTCAACTGCCCTCGCCATGCCGCGTCAATTCAACAAGCCTTTCCCACCCACACCCACGCGTTTGACCATGCTGGAAACGGCCCAATCGTGACTTGGCCAGCTCGATTTCCACTGTTGCATCTGGACCATTTGCTCCTGAACGATCGGTGGACCTGCGTGAAGTACGGCACGTACCGTCCTGGAGTTGGCGATCACCTCCCACAACACGCACGGTTGATCAGATCGAACCCATGATCTAGCGAACCCCTGATGTGTATAGGGTCAATGAGATGGTGGCAAGGCGTCAGGCTGGTTCAGTGGGAGGCGTCGATGATGGCACGCCAGATGGCGGGGAAGGAGGCATCCTCCGCCAACATGCCAGCTTGTGACGCAAGCACGGGACGATCGCACCAAAGGACCGACGCATCACCACGGAGGACGCTGAACCCAC
>CAXBRK010000037.1:0-16574 GCA_963978155.1 uncultured Phycisphaera sp.
CTGGTCGCTCCTGGGATCGACTTGCGGTCAACGGACAGCCTCAATGTCATTCAGCGCATCGAAGACTCCAGTGGAAAGACGTGGTACATCCGCCAACAAGGGGCACTCTTTGCCGTCTACCCAAGAGGGGTGAACCCCAATGCACTCGGCCAAGATGTCATTCCGCCTGGAACAAGATGGTTCATTGGCCTCCAAAACCTGAAGCAAGCTTTGGGGATTTCAACCAACATGCGTCCAAATGGGTTCACGAGGGAACAAGGTGCTGGCGAACTCTCAAGTGCTGAATCAACCGCACTTCGGCCTTTGGGTTCGCGTTCAGATACACCCAATGCCGACCGTTGGCTGCAAGACAAGTCCTACCGGCGCCGAGCAGTCAGGCGATGGCTTCAGAGGGGTCTCTTACGCTGATTTTTGTCGGCGAAGAGTGTGTTGCACGCGGCCAATCCCACAAGATGCACTTTGAATCGAAGCCTGAGCGGTCTTGGCCAACTTCAACAATGCAATGACCTGTGATCCAAGAGTGGACTCAAGGGATTCGACTGGACGTTGGGTGGTGGTCTTCGACATGATGGATCTCCACCAATTGATCGGACCACAGCTGCCCCGACTTCTTCTGATGCCTCCAAACGGATGGACCAGTCAAACCAGTCGGAACAAACTGAATTTTGGTCCCGTTCAGCCCTCGACGGGGTAGGGGATCCTTGGTGCTGGAGCTGGTCGTTGGACGCGGAAGCGACGAGTGCTCTCAACCTTCCAGTTCTTGATCTGTTGGCTGAGTTCAACGACCCAGAGATCACATTTCCCCGTCTCGGTTGGGACCAAGATTTCAACTCGCGCTTCGACCACACGAACCTGAACCGACATCAAGTGGTACGCAGGACCTGCTTCGGTCAGGGTGGTTGCCCCAGGAAAGTTCACCATGAACTCTTCCGCTTCTTTTTCGTTGAGTCCCGGAAGTTGATTGATCACCAATGGTGACTCATCGCCAAGTTCCTCACGAATCGCGCCGACCGACAGCACACACAAGCGAGGAATGGGGTGATATGTCGGGGTACTCAGCGAAGGTGAGCCCTCAATCCGGGGCCATGTGGCCCAAGGGGTGCATCCCGAAAGGGTGACCAAAAGGAGCAAAGAAAAAGCAACGAAGCAGTATTTCGAGCGAACCATAGGCAGGATGTTAACCAATTCGACTTACTATCACGCACACATGGGCCGTTCCTTGACCATCACGGTGACTCTTTTGGGGGCAATCCTTGGGTTCGGATGCAACGCGCCCCGTGTGACTTCAGTGGGCTCGATTGAACCGGACGCCAACCAGTCGCTCCAAACCAATGCAACAGACCCCCTCTCGGCAAGGGCCCCATCAATCACCGAGGATTCAGGGGTCCCTTCTGAGCCTGACTCATCGGCAGGAAAAGCCGGAAGCCCCGAAGAGGCCGCCCCTGCTGCACAACTTCCGGTCGAGCCACCGGTTGAACCCAAGACCACACCATTGCAGCAAGCCGAAGCACTGTTGGCGGGGGGAGAACTGGAAGAGGCTTTGGAAGCCTTCGCTGAGATTTTGTTGAACAACCCGGGGCAAATCGAGGCGTATGTTGGGTTGGCCAATACCCACGAGCAACTCGAAAACCCCTGGGCCGCTGAGCGATCTTGGAGACGGGTGGTGGAGTTGCAACCCGACAATGCCCAAGCCATTCTGCGACATGGCAATGTCCTGCATCAAATTGGGCGAACCAAAGAAGCTGAGCGTTCATGGATTCGCTGTCTGACCCTTGCCCCGGATGATGCGGAGCCCCTCATCCGACTGGCCATGCTGGAATTGGAGCGGAGTCAGCCTGAAGCGGCACTCCCATACGCCAGGTCGAGCGTTCGTTTGGACCCCCAAAGTGCCGAAGCTCGGACGGTGTATGCCAGGTCCCTGCTCGGGGTGGGCCAACCCACCGCTTCGATCCCCCATTGGAACATGGCCATCGAGGCCCGTCCGGAGGATTTCAGCTTGTTGGCCGGGTTGCTCGAGGCGTATGCCCAGTGCCAAGACCACGAAGGCGCCCTCGCCACAGCATTGGTCTTAAGCCGGAGATCCCCAAGTTCCGAGGTGTATGAGCGGATTGGATGGTGCTCCTTCAAGTTGGGCGATTACCAAGCCAGTCAAGCAGCGTATGAACAAGCCACGACGCTGGATCCCAATTGCACCGCGGCCTGGAATGGCTTGGGCATTCTGGCGTTGAATCGTTGGCTTGAGAAAAACCGACAGAGCAGTGTTGATCGACAGGAGGCCATCAAAGCCTTCCGCAACAGCCTGCGATCCGATCCTGATCAACCCAAACTCACCCGCATGATGTTGCGGTTTGATCTTGATCAATAAAAAATCCAAAAGACCTGAAACCTTTGGGTTCATCTCAACGAACAGACTTTTGTGACAGAGACTTTGCATGGGTCTCTCGACACGAGAGCTTCCAGACCCCCACTGGCTGCTCTGGTGTGACTCCTCCCTCACCGGATCTACCCGGATTCCGGCTTACGAACCCGCCTTGTGCGGGTTCGTTTGGTTTTGGTTGCACGCGTTCCATCGGGGCCCACTGTTTTTTCGCTGCGTTTTTGTCAACACCACTGAACCTCAACGCGTCAGCGCGCATACTCAACTCAAGATTCATGTGTCTCGAATTCCTCCGTTCTTCCTCCAATGCCGACCGCCTCATGGGGCGGTCGGCGACGTTTTGGACCTCTGACACGTCTCACCGCAAGCCATCAATCTCCTCGGCTGGCCTACCATGGTGGGATGCCTGATCCATCCCTGCTTGAGACCTTTCCCAATCCTGGTGATGCCCCGTATGTGATCGAACACCTCCATGAGGAGTTCACCAGCGTGTGCCCCAAAACCGGCCATCCTGACTTTGGGGAAATCCTGTTTCGGTACGAGCCTGCTGAATGCTGTGTCGAGCTCAAAAGCTTGAAGATGTACTGCCAATCGTTCCGTCAAGAGGGCATTTACTACGAAGCAGTCACCAATCGACTGCGTGATGACATGGTGGCGTGCATGCAGCCCCGCTGGCTGCAAATTGTGACCATGTGGAAGGGGCGTGGCGGGTTCAAATCCACCGTGGTTGCCGAATTTGGTGATGTCCCTGAATGTTGGAAGCGGCCGTGAACACGCTGCTGCTGGCGACCTCAAATCCCCACAAAGTGGATGAGGTTGCCGCCTCACTTGGGCCACTTGGCTGGCAGATTTGCACCCTGCAGGATGTTGCCGATGGACGTCCTCTGCCAGAAGAACCGGTTGAAGATGCTCCGGATTTTGAAGGCAATGCTGCCATCAAGGCGAGGGCCTATGCCGCATGGAGTGGGATCCCCACACTCGCTGATGATTCAGGTTTGGTGGTCGATGCTTTGGGGGGAGCTCCAGGGGTCCACAGCGCCCGTTGGTCGGGTGTTGATGGCGATCGCGCGACACGAGATGCCGCGAACAACAAAAAGTTGATCGAATCCCTGCAAAACACCCCACAAGCCGAACGTTCGGCCCGCTTTGTTTGTGTGTTGTGTCTCGCCGAGCCCGACGGAGTGATCCGTCACATGGTTCGGGGAACGATGGAAGGCCACATCACCAGGGAACCGCGTGGAGACAACGGATTCGGATACGACCCGCATCTGATGCTGCCCGAAGGCCAGACCAGTGCCGAACTGACTCCTGATGAAAAGAACAGAAGATCCCATCGCGGACAAGCTTGTCGCGCCCTGGCCTTGGCTTTGGGCCAACCAGACGGCTCCCCGCGTTGATCAATCCGCTCGGTGCAGAAGCACGCTGGCGTGGACCTCCACCAACTCACCTTGACCCACAGGCCCAAGCCCCTCGCCGCTTTTGCCTTTCACGTTGACGGATTCCGTAGGGACATCGAGCAATTTGGAGAGGTTTTCTCGCAAGACCGATCGATGTTGGATCAACCGAGGACGTTCCAGCAGAACGGTCGCGTCCACATTGCCGACTTTCCAGCCCAATTTCTGAGCCTGAAGGACAGCCTCCCGCAAAAACTGATCGGATGAGGCACCCCGCCAGCGGGGATCGTTGTCCGGGAACTGCGTCCCCAAATCGTCCAACCCCAACGCACCCAGTACCGCGTCGGTGACCGCATGGAGCAAGGCATCGCCGTCAGAATGGGCGACAGGGCCCATCTTGTGTTCGATATGCAGACCGCCCAACACCAAGGGGCCACCTTCTGGAGGCAGAGCCAATCGGTGGCAGTCGTAACCATGACCAATGCGAATATTCGGATTCATGCCGCCTCTAGCCTAAGGCGTCGCCAAAATGCAGGCTGGAATGCCGGAAGTGCCGATAACAACCCCATGCGCTTGATCATGCTGCTGACCATCCTGACCACTGCCGGTTGCTCCTTCCATAAACCTGGCGGCACCCTCTTCCGTGGGACTGGTGACACCACCACCATCGAATCCACCGAACGAGTGCAAAAATCAGTGACCTTGGTCGACATCCGATCGGGTGAGGTTTTGGTCTCGATCGACGTCCCGATTGGGAAGCAGCTGACTTGGGACATCGTGCCAGGGATGGGAAAGGATCCGGTGGAGACCCCAGACCTGATGCGTTGGCAAATCTGGGACGTCGGCACCAGAACTGGAAGCATGCAAAATGCGTTGTCCGTCCCCAATGCTGCCAGTGTGCGCATCGATATCGATGTCAGACAAGATGTGGCTTATGCCGAAGGTCCAGCCCAACTCACGCCACGCAGTGACCGCCCCGTTGCACCGGAGTGGTGGAGACGGGAAGCGGGCAGCATGCCTTCTTCTCGCGATCGCCCCGATCGCTACGCACCGATCAATCAGAACAACTGATGGTTCACCATTCCGGTCCACCGGAATAGCGGCCAAAGACGTCCGCCAACGCTTGCACCATCTCGCCCATGGTGGCGCCAGCATCAGAAGCTTCAACCAACGCAGGCATGGTGTTGACTCCATTTCGGGCGTCAGCACGTAAGACATCGAGTTGCTTTTGAACAAGATCGTGGTCGCGGTTCTTCTTGAAGGCATCCAAACGATCGCATTGATCAACCTCAACTTGGTGGGGGATTTGCAAAATCTCCACCTGTTGGTCTTCGCTTCCGTCGTGGTACGCATTCATACCCACAACAATTCGGTCTCCTGCGTCCATCTCTTGGCCAAATCGATACGAAGCATCGGCGATGGCTCGGCGGAAATACCCCTTGTTGATTCCAGAAACCACACCACCCATGTTGTCGATTTCGTTGATGATCTCGGTGGCATCCGCTTCCATGCGATCGGTGAGGGCTTCCACATACCACGATCCACCAAGAGGATCGACGGTGCGATGAACTCCGGTTTCATGGGCCAGAATTTGTTGGGTTCTCAAAGCCACTCGAACCGCGGTTTCGGTGGGCAAACCAAGGGTCTCATCCATCGAATCGGTATGAAGACTTTGGCAGCCGCCAAGAACACCCGCCATCGCTTGGTAGGCCACTCGGACAATATTGTTCAGTGGTTGTTGCTCCGTGAGTGAGCAACCAGCGGTCTGGACGTGGGTACGCATCCACCAAGACCGCTCAGATTTGGCGCCGAACCGTTCACGCATGGCGGTGGCCCAGATTCTTCGGGCGGCTCGTATTTTGCAGATCTCTTCAAAGAACTCATTGTGGGCGTTGAAGAAGAAAGACAGTCGGGGAGCAAAATCGTCGACATCCAAGCCACGACGCATGGACGCTTCGACGTACTCCATACCGTCGCGCAACGTAAAGGCCAACTCTTGGACGGCGGTCGAACCAGCTTCACGAATGTGGTACCCGGAGACCGAAACACTGTTCCATCTCGGAACATGATTCATCTGATGCTCGATGGTGTCGACCACCAGCTTGACGGACGCCTCTGGAGGGTAGATGAACTCATTTTGACTGTGGAACTCTTTCAAAATGTCGTTCTGCAGCGTTCCGCCAAGATGATCCCAAGAGAATCCCTTCCGCCGAGCCATGGCGAGATACATGGCCCAAATCACTGCTGCGGGCCCGTTGATGGTTTGAGAGACCGTGACTTTGTCGAGAGGAATGTCGGCGTACAACCTCTCCATGTCTTCGATGGTGTCAATGGCCACACCGCACCGGCCAACTTCACCAGCACTCAATGGATCATCTGAATCACGCCCCATCAAGGTGGGGAGGTCAAAAGCCGTCGACAAACCAGTGTTCGCTTTGGTGCCCCGCGCGTTCTCCAACAGATACTTGAATCGCCGATTGGTGTCGTCAGCCGAACCAAAGCCGGCAAACTGGCGCATGGTCCAGAGCCGGGTGCGGTACATCCCTTCGTGGATACCACGAGTAAATGGGTATTGGCCAGGCTCGCCAATACGTGGATGGGGCTGGCTCACATCATCCGGATGGGTGGTTTGAACCGTGTCGGGGCCGTAACGGCGATCGACTTCATAACCCGAAATAGTGACGGTTTCTGGGTCGGGACGACTGATGGCAACTGGTTCCATGCTCTTATCCTAGGTCCATGTAGAAAGTTGGTTGTGATCATCAATCTTGGTTCTACATTGGTGACATGCCCCCATTTGTGTCCCAGAAATTGGCCCTGCTGCTCGTCCTGTGCTTCACCACAGTGTCTGAGGCACAACTTCGGGTCGCCACTTGGAACTGCGCTGCCCTACGGGGTGACCTATCGGCCATTCGAGACATCTTGGCGGAAATTGCTGAAGACGACACCACTGGCTGGTCAACTCCTCCTGCCGTACTGATTTTGCAAGAAGTCAACGAAGGGGACCAAGTCACGCTTCGTAATCTGCTCAATTCTGAAGTTCCAGGACCAACTTGGCGCATCGCCACCTACACCAACTCAGACTCCGGTGGAGCACAGGCGTGCATTTACCGAGGTGAACTTCTTACTGAATCGGTGAGTGATCATCGAGATATTTTTACCGGCGCTGGTCGATTCAGCGACCGTTGGCGATTCACTATTGATGCCACCAATGGTTCTACTGGATTTTGGGTGTACTCCTGTCACCTCAAAGCAAGCCAAGGTTCAAGCAATGAGGACCTGCGAGAAAGTGGAACCCAAGCCATCTTGAACAACATTGCCACGCTCCCCAGCAACGCGAACATCTTTTGGGGAGGCGATTTCAATTTCTATTCGAATTCAGAACCTGGGTATGACTTGATCGCCAGCACCGTTGGTTCCAATGCCATCGTTGACCCCCTTGGAAATGGTTCATGGTCTGGATCTGGAAACGCCATCAAACACACCCAAAGCCCTCGAAGTACATCCAGTAGTGGCGGGTTGGTCGGCGGAGGTATGGACGACCGATTCGACTTCGTGTTCAGCAGCCAATCAGCCCAAGAGGCGAACGGGATTACTTTGATCCCCGGAAGTTACCGAGCCCTCGGAAACGACGGTCAGCATTACGACGCTGCCATCAACAGTGGAAACAACTTCTATTTTCCGGGTCAAATTTCCCGAAGCAACCAATTGGCTGATGCGCTTCATGATGGAGCTGATCATGTTCCGGTCATCGTTGAATTTGCCCTGCCCGCCATTGGCTCGGTTTCTGCTGAATTCGATCGAGTTGTTCTTGGACCCAACCCACAAGCACCATTTCGGGTAAGCCACACCACGCCAGTTGTGGCTGCGGCAGGCTCCTCAAGTTTGGAATGGACGATTGCAGGGAGTGGTGGAATCAATGGGGAGCGATCCGGAACAACCGCAGTGCAGGGGTCATCTTTGACCAGCCTCCCTGTTGAATCATCTGCAGTAGGACCACAAAGTGGCACCATCTTCTTGGATTCCCCGGTTGAAGGCACTGGAGGGCTTGGTGGGTACCCCCTGAACTGGACATGTGTTCGACCGGCACAAGCTTCGCTCTCGGGAGAGACCTATGTGCCTGGTGGTGTGGTCAGTGCGTCTTTCGAGGTGAGCCCTGAACCTGTTGTTGTTGAGATTGATGTGTGGAACTTCGGCTTTGATGCGTTGCAGTCTCGCTTGTTCGTGGATGGTTTGTTGGCTCCCCCGGCTTCGCCAATCTTGGATGTCTTAGAGGTGCCGAACAACTTGGGCACTGGCCCTGCTCAGATCCGGATTCTGGTGGATGCATCTCAAGCAGGTGATTTCACAAGTGGGTTGGTTTTTCAAACACGAGACGAAGACATTCCTGGCCAAACTGAGGGCATCCTCGGTCTTTCCCTTGAGCTGTCGATTGGATCAACAGTTCAGGGTGACTTCAATGGCGATGGATTGGTGAACTTCAACGATCTTCTCATCATGCTTTCTGGATGGGGTCCGTGCTCAGGATGCCCAGAAGACCTTGATGGAAACAACGATGTTGGCTTCTCGGATATTTTGATTCTTCTGACGTTGCTCTAACAATCAACGTTTGTTTTTGGTCCAGAAGGGTTCAAAAGTCGCACCAGCCCCGCGACCGGCTTTGACAATCGAGCCCAACTTTGCTGAATCCAATCCTGAGGGGTGGCCTTGCCATCGAACTTTGCCATCGGGTGAGATCACCACGCAATGTGGAATGCCTCGCACTCCAAAATGCCGCTGCATTCTGGCGGAAGGGTCAAGAGCCAACGCGTAAGCGAAGGTATTGGGCTTGTTGAGTTGACGGGAAGACATGCCTTGTTTGAACGCGTCAGCGGACTCGTTGCTCACACCAACACACACCAGATCCTCTGCGAAGGTCTGCTGCAGCTCATTCATATGTGGAATGGCCGCACGACAGGGACCACACCAGGTGGCCCAGAAATCAATCACGACCGTTTTATTCTTCATGTCTGGTCGCTTGCTCACCCACTGAGCCACCGAAAATTCTGGTGCGTCTTCCCCCTGTCGATTGGTGGCGCTTCCCACTTGTGAGTTGTGGGGAGGGTAATCAGAAGCTTTGGGTGCGCTTCTTTTTTCCGGCTTTGACTCCAAAGCCTTTTCTTTATCGACGGCGATCATTTCTTGGAGAAGATCAGGCAATGCTTCGGTGCGAACTCCGACTGCAGCTACCACACCACGACGGTCAACAATCACATTGGTGGTCTTGCGTCGAAATCCAAATCGATCACACAGCTCCCCATGGGTGTCAACCAGTACAGGGATGGAATCCAACCCCACCGACGACCTTTTTTCCTCATCAAATCGTTCCGCTCGATCTGGAGTGTGTACCGGTAAGAACAACACGTCACTTGTCCCCAAACCCTCAATGGCTTCACGAACCTTTTTGATTTGTGGGGAGGGCGCTCGAAACGACTGGAGAACAATAATCTGACCACGAAGATCATCCCAGGAAGGGACTTCACCTTCGAGCCCCATCCACTTCAAACCTTCACCGGACAGCTCAGAAGGGATCCAACCCAAGTTCACCTCTTGGGCGGCCCGGTCACTTTTGGAAAGCGGCAACTGCTGTGATTTCGTCAGTGGGCTCACCTGAAGAGCATCAGCGTGCAGCAAGGACGTGGCAGCGAGCGACAAAGCAACCGTAAGCCGATGGAAGTGATGAAATGGCATGGATGATTCCTTGTTTGAAAGGGGCCGAATTTGGTCCTCAACTTACAATCTTTGCTCTTCATGAACAGTCTGAACCGTCCAGAAAGCCCGTTGAGTGAGGTTTGGCGACTCGCTTGGCCCACCGTCATCACCATGACCAGCTACACGGTGATGCAGTTTGTGGATGCGGTCTTGTTGGGGCAAGTTGGAACGGAAGATGTTGCGGCCCAAGGGAACGCTGGAGTGTGGGCGTTTGCCCCCATTTCGATCGCCGCCGGCACGCTGTCTCTGGTCAACACGTTTGTCAGCCAACATTTGGGGGCTGGGGATGCCAACCGAGGAGCCAAATTTGCTTGGGCGGGTCTGTGGCTCTCTTTGATTTGGTGGTTGGTGGTGATGCTGCCATTGGCCGCCGCGCTCCCTTGGTTTTTTGAGCGCATTCATGGGGACCTGGGTCAGCCAAGTTTGGTGCAAAAAGAAGTGGCTTATGGACAAATCCTGCTGGTTGGTGGGTTGTTCAGTTTGTTGGGTCGCCTCAGTCACAACTGCTTCTTTGGACTGCAACGACCGAAGGTTGTCACGGTGTCAGCCTTGGTGGGCAACTTGACCAATTTGGTGGCTTCCTACGCTTTGATTTTTGGGGAAAGCGGTCTTCCTGCTTTGGGACTTCCTGGTGTCCCTGCAGCGCCTCAACTTGGTGTTGCGGGAGCGGCATGGGGCACGGTGGTCGGATCCATTATGGAAGCGACCATTCCAATAATCGCCTTGTTCTTGGCCAAGACCAGAGCCAACTTTGATGTAATGGCTGCGCGTGGGTGGCACCTTTCGGCGTGTCGAGAGTTGTTTCATCGCGGCTGGCCTGCTTCACTCTCATGGGGAAGTGAACTCATTTGTTGGGCCTGGTTCATGACAGCTTTGGTGGGTCGATTTGGATCCGAGCACATGACTGCTTCATGGATTGCCATGCGCTACATGCATCTTTCATTTATGCCCGCGGTTGGGTTCTCTGTGGCGATCACTTCCATCGTGGGTCGTTTGATTGGTGAAGGTTCCCCTGAAGAAGCCCAGTCAAGGGTTCGAGTCACCCTCAAAATTGGCATCGTGTACATGAGCTTGTGGGGCTTGGTGTTTGCCACCATGTATGAACCCCTGATTGGGATCTTCATCAACGAAGGCACCCCGGAGGCAACCCGGTTGGAAATCACCAGACTGGGACGCTGGATGCTGCTGTGTGCTGCGTTCTGGCAAACGCTCGACGCGGTCGGCATTGTCTTATCAGGGGCCCTGAGGGGGGCTGGAGATACCACTTGGCCCGGGGTGGTGATGGTGGGGCTTCAGTGGTCCATTTTGATGGGTTGCGGGTACCTCTCGTTGTGGTTGATCCCCCAGAGTGCCTCTTTGGGACCATGGATTGCCGCGACCTTGTACATCTTGGCCTTGGGAGTGGCGATGGCGTGGCGGTGGAAATCGGGTCGGTGGCGAAATATCAAACTTGTAGATCCATCTGACGCCACAGTCGGTTGACGAATGCATTGGCTGACCTATGATGGTCCGTTCGTCCGACCCTCCAGCTCGGACAACCTGACCCCATGAGGACTGAATTTCGATGAGCACCAACACTGAAGACCTCGTCATTGGCGAGGGTGATGTCGCCAAAGCGCAAGAACTCCACCAACGTGGCTTGGCCGCCGAGGCCGAAGGTGATCGGATCGCCGCAATCGAGGCCTACCGAGACGCCGTCGCTGAGAGCCCTTTGACCGAATCACGCTTCCGTCTGGCTTGGTTGTTGGACCTGATGGGTGAGGAAGAAGAGGCCCTTTTGCTCTACCAGTCGCTCGCAGCAGACGACCAACCTCACATCAATGCTTTGGTCAATTTGGCCATCATGCTGGAAGATCGCGGGGAATACGACGAAGCGATGCGGACGCTCCGCCCCGTCTTGGAATCAGATCCCAATCACCCCAGAGCTCGCATGTTCCAACGGGACTGTGAAGCCAGTGAGTCCATGCTCTTTGATGAAGACACTGAACGGGATCAAGGACGATTCAACACCATGTTGGATACTCCAGTCACCGATTTCGAACTGTCGGTTCGAGCTCGGAACTGCCTCAAGAAGATGAACATTCGCACCTTGGGGGATCTCTTGAAAGTCAGCGAAGCTGAGTTGCTTTCCTACCGAAACTTCGGAGAAACCAGCTTGGTGGAAATCAAAAATATGCTGTCAAGCAAGGGATTACGGTTGGGCCAGGGGGTCGATGGACAACTTCGTCGCAACCCCAACGAGGCATTCGAAGAACTCAAAGGTTTGGCCCCCGATCATGTGCTGAACAAGCCCATCTCAAGCCTGGATCTTTCGGTGCGGGCTCGGAAAGCACTTCAACTCCTTGGCATCGGCACCATTGGTGATTTGGCCATGCGTACCGAAGCCGAGTTGATGGGCGTCAAAAACTTTGGTTCCACCAGTTTGGATGAAATCAAAGAGCGACTTGAGGTTCACAACCTCTCGCTGCGCAAACTGGGCTGATCCACCAACTGGCACGAAACCACTTCGGAAGTGATGATGCCTTCATGAACGAAGGTTGGCTGTCTTATTGCCGCACTGCTGCTTTGGTGGTCTGCTTTCTTTGCATGGGACTGTTGTGGGGGTGTTCTCAGCGGGCTGCACCCCAGCGGCCACTTGGCCTTCCTGAAAGAAGTTTGGCCACAGAGCCTGAAATCAAAGTTCGTCTTTTTGATCTTGCCCAGTTCAGTTGCGAAGTGGGAGCGCCATCCACCATCACCCGTTTGGGAGGAAAGCCATACGCGGGAGAACTCACCATTTCTTGTACCCCAACAGAAGCTGGCACCACTTGGGTACTGCAGCGAGGAACAATGGTGTTGGCCAAGCAACGTTCTACCGTGCTCAATCTCACGTCTTCTGAACCGATGACCATCAGGAAAGAAGTGTTTCCAACCACAACCATCTCGATGAGAATCGAAGGAGACCGGTTGGAAGTCGTGGGCACCTTTGCACTTGAAACCTACCTTCCCGGGGTTCTGCAACGCGAATTGTTTGCGAAATGGGATCTCGACACCTACAAAGCCCAAGCGGTGGCCGCGCGCTCATTCTCTTTGGTGAAAATGCAAGATCGACGCGGAAAATTCTGGCACGTGCGGGCCAGTCCAAGCGACCAAGCCTTTGTGGGTGGTGATTTGAGGCCGATCGCTCGGGATGCCGTGAAAGCAACCAGAGGTCAAGTGTTGACCTGGGGGAGCCAGATTCTCTGCACGTATTACTCCTCGTGCTGTGGAGGTCGACCGGCACGAGCGTCTGACACCTTTGCCGCAGATTCGAATGCGGTTGCCCCATTGTCTGGACAGGGCCGACCGTGCCCTTGTGAAAAGAGTGGGAGATACCGTTGGACCACTGAAATCTCCGGGAAATCTCTTGGGGATCGAGTGGGCTTAAACACCATTCAATCGATCAAACCGATCCGAAGCAATCCGTGGGGTCGGGCAACAAAAATGCAGCTCCAAGATGTGAAGGGTGCGGTTGTTGAATTGTCTCCTGAACGTCTTCGAACCCACTTGGCCGCGCTGGGAAGCAAAGTTTTCTCAGGTTGGATACTGAAAAGCCAATACCGCAAAGGTGTATTGACTCTAGAGGGAGCAGGTTTTGGCCACGGTGTTGGTTTGTGCCAATACGGAGCAGAAGCGAGGGCCCGCAGTGGTATGACTTGGCGTGAAATCCTGTCTCTTTCGTACCCCGGAGCAAAAATTGCAAACAACTGGGGACCATGATCTAGCATTCAACCAATGATGATGCTTCGATTGATTGGACTTCTCTTTTTGGTGGGCTGTTCCAGCTCGATGGTGACGCGGGACACTGAACCCCCCCAGCCCAGGGCGTGTGCCATTTTTGATGGTGAAAGCGGTGAGGCACTCAATTGGTCATCCTTGATGCAACGAGTCAATCGGGCGGATGCCGTCATGTTGGGAGAACGACATGACGACCTCATGGGTCATTTGGTCCAACAGGCTGTCTTGGAAGACGCACCTCTTTCATCAGGTCTCGCCCTCGAAATGTTGGAACGGGATGAACAACCCCTTCTCGATGATTTTCGTGATGGCTTGATCGATCAAACAACATTTCAAAAGCTCACGGAAAGCACCAACTGGGCCGGGGCTGAATCGTGGCAAACGTTTTATCAACCCGCCATTGATTTGGTCCTCGGACGGGGTGGTCCTGTGGTAGCCGCCAACGCGCCGCGGCGATATGTGAGACACGCAAGAATCAAAGGGGAAGCCAGCCTTCCGACCGATCAACCACGATCGCTTTGGTTCGATTTGCCATCAAATGTTGACGATGCCCTGTACCGAAAGAAGTTCTTTGATTTGATGGGTGAAAGCACTGATCCCACAATTGGAGATCAATTTTTTCTTGCCCAACGCATTTGGGATGCCTCGATGGGGAAGAGTTTGGCTGACCTTCGTGCGTCCGGGGCGCAACCGGCCATCCTTCTGGTTGGTGGTTTCCATGTGGTGGACCAAGGTGGAACCGTTTTGGAGTACACCCACCACCGACCCTCTGACGAGTTGTTGATCGTCAGTTTGGTGCCAGAGCAGAAGACGATTTTGCCTCAAGAATTGTTGGGGACGGCCGACATCATCATTTTGACTGGGTCGCGCGACGAAGTCGATCAGTGATCGCCAACCAGTCGGTTGGCTTGGGCTGATCTTGGTTGGGGAGCACCACATACAAATTTCGAAGACGTGATTGGTCCATTTCACGCAAAGCGGCATACAAGCGTCTCCCGGCTTGAACGGGGTCATTCCCCAGGTCCCACACGCGATCGACCCCATCAGGAATCGGCGTCCCAAAGAGCAACACACCATCTTCTGGAGTGAGGCTCTGATTCGACCAGATGTGAAAAGGGGTTCTGGGGGCATAATGCCGTTTGGAAGTGCCAGGGGAATCAACCTGTTGGTTGGGAATGTGGGTGGTGAGTTCTGGAAGAATCTCCCTGAGAGCCTCCACAGGCGTTGCCCCCAGTCGTAAGACGGTGGGCGCTCCAACCAACGAAATCACTGTTGATTCCAAACCAGTCGCCGTTGGTCCTGCGTCCAAAATTGGAAATAGGTCCTCGGGAAAATCATGTTCAACATGCAAAGCGGTCGTGGGTGAAATGTGGTTGGATCGGTTGGCACTGGGGGCCGCCAGTGGTTCATCGATGGTTTTCAACACTTGCTGAAAAACAGAATGGGACGGCAATCGAATCGCCACCGTGTCTCCACCTGCACGCACGATGTCAGGAACACTTTTTTTGGATTTCAAGACCACCGTCAGAGGTCCGGGCCAAAAGGCCTCCACAAGTCGCGGGAGAGCCTCAGGAATGGTGGTGGCCAGCTGGTCGATCTGGTCTTGGTGGTGAATGTGAAGAATCAGAGGGTTGTTGGCGGGCCGACCCTTGAGGCGGTAGATCTCCGATACCGCATCGACATTGAATGCGGCCGCAGCCAATCCATACACCGTTTCTGTGGGAACCCCCACAACTCCCCCGGAGCGGAGATAATCAACCGCAGTCAGGATGTCTGAACTGCTCATTCCGAGCCGATGTGCCATACTGGAATCGTACGATTTTCATTGCGAGAACCACCATGTCTACCCTCACAACACTCATTTTGATTGCCTCCGGAATTGCTTTTGATCCCAACATGGGATCAGAATTGATGATGACCACCAAGAACTGTTTGGTCCGGTCAGGTGCCGACCTCTCGTATTACGAGATTGCCGTGCTCCCCGAGGGGGCGATTGTTCGAACCTTCCCAGAACGGAACCTTGGGCAATTTGTTGCGGTCAAAATGGTTGGGGGTGAACTTGGAACATTCAAAAACATCACATGTGACATCGAGTTGATCAACACCACCTCAGAGGCTTTTGATCAAGAAGCGATGACATACACCGCAAGAAAAGGTGACAAGGCTGCTCTGCGTCAAATTGGAGTGGAACCTGGAAAATCCGTCAGTCGATACAAAGGTGCACCATTGACCTCTGGCCAGGTCTACAAAGTACTTGGTGTCAGTGTTGAAAATGAACGTGCAATTCAGCGCACGATTCTGGAAATCGCCATGCCAGAATCCTCCTTTGCGTTTGTCCTTCAATCGAACTTGGTTGAAGCACCAGAAGGAGCAGTCGAGAAGTCGAACAACCCTCTTTTCCAGGCACAAACCAGTGAAGAAACCATCGTGCAGTTCCGGAAAAAAGAAGAGGAACGACGCCAAGCTCAGATCGAAGAAGAAAGAAGATTGGCAGAGCAACAGGCTCAGAAAGAGCGAGAAGAAGAAGAACGTCGACTCGCCCTCGAGGAGGAACAACGCCAAAAAGAGGAAGCTCAACATTTGGCCCAATTGGAAGAAGAGAAAAGACTGGCCGAGCAACAGGCTCAGAAAGCACGTGAAGAAGAAGAACGCCGATTGGCTCAGGAGGAAGAGCGTCGGCAACTTGAAGAACAAGCCGCTGATCAACCTGATGTTGAAATTGCTGCTCAAGAATCCACCCCTCCAAGCGAACAAAGTGTTGCTGCACCCCAAGAAGAATCAGATTCGACTGATGAGACAAAGGTGTGGGACGGCGTACCTGTCACCCTTCCAGAGGCTTGGTCAGCGTTGGAATCGGCATGGAAGACCATGGTGGAGGGGCCGGTCCTCGAAGCTGAACCCGAGCCGCTGAAACGAGAGTTTGAAGCCCTTGCGAACCAGACTGACAACGAAATCATCGCAAGCCAAGCCAAACGGTTGCTGGAAGCCATCGATCTGTTCAAATTGATTCAAACTGAAGAGCAGAAATTCATCGAACTTCAAGCCCGACTGGGCCAACTTGAGAGCGATGTCGCAGCGCGACAGAAATTGGCTCTGAGCCGCACTGATCTCGATTTTGTCGGCATTTTGTCGACTTCCAAGGCGTACGACGGGAAGCCTGGGGCCAATGGACGACCCCGACCCCTTCTCCTTCGCCTTCGAGACCCCGTTTCCCAGCGGACGGTGGTCTATCTCAACCCCAAAGGGCCCCTGAGCGAGCAGTTGTGGCAACTTTCTCGGAACCAAGCTTTGATTGG
>CAXBRK010000038.1:0-16426 GCA_963978155.1 uncultured Phycisphaera sp.
AATCGGCGGAAGCCATGGCGGTCGCGCCAAGAACAGCTGCAAATGCAAATCGGGACATAGTGGTCCTCTCTCTTTCTCTCGAATGGTGTTTGCCGGCGAACCGGCGTTCTCTTCAATCTCCTTTTGAAACGTCTACCCCACTTTGAAATCATGCCCAGCCCCAAAGTTGAAGGCAAGAAAGAAAGTAAAAGTCTCCCCAACTGAATGCAGTTTCAGTCCCTCAAAGACTTGTGTTTGGTCATCGGAAACCAAAAAACCCGCACCCCCGGGAGGGGTGCGGGTTGAGATCGCATTGCAGATCGGAATTAGCCGCGACGACGGCGACCGAGTCCGGCGAGACCGAGCAGGGCCAGGGCACCGGGAGCAGGAATGTTGCTCACGGAGAAGGCAGCGTTGGTCAAGTCCGTGCCGTTCGCGTTGAAGTCGCTGGTGCCGGTGTAGGTCCAAGTGGTGCCTTCGGCGAAGGTGAACTGGGCGATGAGGATCGAGGTGCCTTCGACGGAGGTCGAGGGGTTCGAGTCGAAGTAGCCACCGTTGTCGGCTTGCAGGAAGCCGTCACCGCTGATGAGGGCGCCGAATGCGTCGCCTTGACCTTCAAGGAAGCCGGGGGAGAATTGGGTCTCACCGCCGTTGTCGTTGCCTTCACCGATGGAGACCCAAGAGTCGCCGGGGAGGGCCAAAGCACCGGGAACGTCCGCAGGAACTGCAGGCACCAGGTGCTTTTGGATGAGTTCAGAGCTGGCGGTCAATTGCAACGCGGAGAAGTTGGCGTTGCCGGAGACAGCGAGCTGCTTGTCGAGTGGGTTGGTGTAGTTCAGGAAGATCTTGTAGGTGACTTCACCTGGGGTGATCACTTCTTCGGTGAAGGAAGCGCCAGCGAAATCGGCGGAAGCCATGGCGGTCGCGCCAAGAACAGCTGCAAATGCAAATCGGGACATAGTGGTCCTCTCTCTTTCTTTCCAATTGTGGTTGCCGGCGAACCGGCGTTCTCTTCAATCTTCAATCGTGACGACATTCGTCACACGTTCAAAGCATGCAGAACGACCGAGCCGAAGGCAAGAAAGAAAGCCGAATTATCCTGATTCAGATCAAAATTGGCCTCTGAACGTCAAGAGGTTCGCCATTATTGGGCGTCTTTGGGTTGAGATGGACCGGCTGTGTGGTTTGGGGGGATCCTTCGAATGATCGAAGGTCGCCCTCTTTGAGGCATGTTGTGAGCCGTCAGGGTCTCTGGAGCATTTGTTCCAGCATGCGATCCATGTTGCGGCGGTGCGCCCAAGCTCGATCTTCGTCGGAAGTCATCGCCATGGCGGCTCGGAAGTCTTTTCGAGTGTTGGCCCGAAGTGCATCAGGGACATTGCCCATCATCAAGACGCTGCTGATGGCCAGTTCATACAGGTCTGCACATCCGGCATGATCGCCGTCGTTGTACCGAGGCACTCCCATTTCGATGGCCTGCAGCAGAATGGATTGTTCCGGACTTCGGTTCCTGGTTTGAGCCTCGGTCGGCGAGGGACGAGGGGTGGAATAGGTGGAGATCTTGACCAGAGTGAGGTCAAACGCAGCTTCTTTTTTGTCACCAATAAGGATTCCAAGCCCTGCGCAGTCGGCGGCTCGGAGATCGCCACGTGCCAGAACTTGGCCAAAGCTCACGGCTTCAAACCCTGTAAGCGGGAATCGGTGGGTGGTTCGAACACCCTTTTGGGTTTCGAAGCGGGTCCGGTACCCGCCGGCCATCATTCTGCGGCGGGAGGAATCGATCATGAAATCCCAAGTGCGGCCGTCCCCCAAGACTTCGATTTCAAATCCGTCGAAGTTGGCGTCCAAATCGAGTCTCCGCGTCCTCGCCCACGCAAACCCACCATTGTTTTTGAGTGAGAGATCGCCAGTGAATCGGAGTCCAGACGGTGTCTCGGTGAGCTTTCCGCTGGAAAGTCCGCCCATGACCCCATCAAGAACCACGCGCCACTGGCTGGATTCCAGACCGACCCCGGTTTTGGCGGAATTCGGCTCATTGGCGGCGAATAAAAGGGCAATTGCGGCGATGATGGGTTCCATGATTGACTCTAGGCCGCGAGTGATGGGGGATCCCAGAATAGCCGCAACGTCCGAAAATAGATTTCATGCTTGAATATTAGATCGTCGTAATATCTAATACTTATTACTTCGGGGGTGGGATCTTCCGAATGACATGTTTTGGTGGTGGATGAAGCCAAGGGGGCTTGCTGTGGACTTTTTCCGCCGACTGTTGTTCAGCACACTTTTTATCTTCTGCGTTTCGCCTGCGCTCGCGCAATTCAATGATGGCAGTGGAGATCCACTTGGTGATGGAGCTGGAAGGCCAGACAGCCTCGGCGGATTTGCCGCTTGCTGTATCGCTGGAGAGTGCATCGAAAATTTCCCGGTTGATGTTTGCTTGGCCACTGGTGGTGAGCCGCAGCCTGCGGGCGTGACATGTGCTGATGAACCATGCGTCGCTTCGTTGCTGGGTGGTTGCTGTACTGCCGACTTGTGTTGCACCGAACTTGAAGAAGCTGCATGCATTGCTTCAGGCGGACGGTTCCAAGGCGTTGGCACGAGTTGCATCAGTGGCCAGTCCTCGGTGATCTGTCCCGTGGTGGGACGCTGTTGTCTGAACGACGGCACATGCGGAGATGCCATCACCATTGAAGAGTGTGACTCAGCAGGTGGTTCCTGGGGCGGGTATGGCACCGTATGTGGAACAGAAGGTTGTGGTGGGGCGTGTTGCCTGATTGACGGCACTTGTGTTCCCGATCAAAGTCGAGAATCTTGTGCGGCCGCTGGCGGTCTGCATCAGGGGGATGTTTCCGCATGCACCGGTGAAGATTGCCGCACGCAAGTGGCCCGGGGTGTTGGTGTGAATTCACCCAACGGCGAAGAGTGGATGGTTCAAGTCCCACAGTTCGACAACAACGGCGGTTTGTTCGAATTGACCGGAGCCGAACTGGAGATTCGATCCAAAGTTGTGGCCAAACTTCAGCTCCTGAATGTCTCATCGGAACCGATTGACACCAGCGTTCCCTACAACGTGGAGTTCCGCTTGGTGAATGGACCCTGTGGTATTGGATTCCCCGAGACCACTTTGTTGGACGAGACTGGTATTGAAGCATGTGCCACGAACCCTCTGCCCGCTGGCGCCTCGTGCGACTACGGGTGTGGACGGGTCTACGACCGTGTGGATGGTGACCTCCGGATTCAATTGCCGGAATCATGCTTCGATGACCTCATTGGTGCTGGACAACTTGAGGTTGGATTTGAGGGCGACAATGATTTTGCGGCTCCTCCCGGAGGGTCCTTGTTTGTGGTGGGTCCCAATGTTGGCCAAGCCGAAGTTTGGGTCAGTTACTCCTTCAACTACGTGGGCGGTGCATGCTGCTTGTGCGATGGAACTTGCTTTGACACGCTTGAAGAAGACTGTGTGGCACAAGGTGGCGTATTCTCAGGAGCAGGAACCCTCTGCTCGCAGAAATCGTGCACCCCGCGTGGCCGATGCTGCCTGCCGTGTCCAAATGATGAAGGCGCATTGTGTCTCGATGATGTCACCGATGGGTTCTGTCGCGGCGTTGGTGGGTCCTGGATCGAGTGTGGCACATGCGATATGGACCCCTGCCCCATTGATGACTGCAATGGGAACGGCCTCCCTGATGACTGCGAAGATCTGACCGACTGCAATGGCAACGGCGAACCCGATGAGTGCGAGTCCTTCGATGATTGCAACGGCAACGCGGTTCCCGACGAATGTGAACTCGACGGCAACGACTGCGATGCCAACGGTATCCCTGACGATTGCCAGCCCGATTGTGATGGCGACAACCTCCCTGATGCTTGCGAAGTGGATTGCAACTCCGACGGCACCCCTGATGACTGCCAGAATCTTGCCGACTGTGATTCCAACGGCGTCCCAGATGTGTGTGAGCCTTTTGAAGATTGCAATGGCAACGGCGTCCCGGACCGATGTGAAATCAGTGGCAACGACTGCGATGGCAATGGCATCCCAGACGAATGCGATCCTGATTGTGATGGCGACGGTCTTCCCGACGCTTGCGAAGTGGATTGCAATGCCGATGGCACCCCGGACGACTGCCAAGACCTCGCCGACTGCGATGCCAACGGTACGCCTGATGTGTGCGAGCCCAGCGAAGACTGCAACGGCAACAGCATCCCTGATCGCTGTGAGTTGAACGGCAATGACTGTGACAGCAACGGCATCCCGGACGAGTGCGATCCAGATTGCGACAGTGACGGTCTGCCCGATGCTTGTGAGAAGGACTGCAATGAGGATGGCGTGGCAGATGATTGCCAAGGCCTTGAGGATTGCAACGGCAATGGAACGCCTGACGTCTGCGAGAACATCAACGACTGCGATGGAAATGGCGTCCCTGACGAATGCCAGGCGGATTGTGATACGAATGGTGTTCCCGACGCCTGTGAAGCTGATTGCGACGCCAACGGTACGCCTGATGCTTGCGAGCCTTTCGAGGATTGCAACGGATCAGGCGTGCCTGATCGCTGCGAACTCGACGGGAACGACTGTGATGCCAATGGTGTTCCTGACGAATGTCAAGAGGACTGTGACAGCGACGGTATCCCCGATGCCTGCGAAGACTCCGGTGACTGCAACACCAACGGAATCCCTGATGATTGCGAAGGTTTGCCCGACTGTGATGCCAACGGAACTCCCGATGAGTGCGAGCCTTCCGAAGATTGCAATGGCAATGGACTTCCCGACCGTTGTGAAACCGAAGGCAACGACTGCGATGCCAACGGGATTCCCGATGATTGTGAACCAGACTGTGATTCGGATGGCGTGATCGACGCTTGTGAAGTGGATTGCAATGCCGATGGCACACCGGATGACTGCCAAGACCTGGCCGATTGCGACCAAAATGGCACCCCGGATGTGTGTGAACCTTCTGAAGATTGCAATGGTTCGGGCGTTCCTGACCGCTGCGAGCTTGATGGGAACGATTGCAACGGCAATGGAATCCCTGACGAATGCGATTTGGAAGGCAACGACTGTGACGCGGACGGTGTTCCTGACGATTGTCAATCAGACTGCGATTCTGATGGACTGATTGACGCCTGCGAAGTGGATTGCAACGCCGATGGCACGCCAGATGACTGCCAAAGCTTGGCGGACTGTGATGCCAATGGCACTCCAGATATCTGCGAGCCATCTGAGGATTGCAACGGCTCCGGCGTTCCGGACCGCTGCGAAATTGATGGCAACGACTGCAATCTCAACGGTGTTCCCGATGAGTGCGATCTGCAAGACAACGATTGCGACGGCAACGGCATTCCCGATGAATGTCAGAGCGATTGCGATGATGACGGCACGCCTGATGCTTGTGAAGCCGATTGCAACGACAACGGTCAGCCCGATGATTGCGATATTGCCGAAGGCTCCAGCGAAGACTGCGATGGCAATGGCCAGCCAGATGAGTGCGAACCCCAGGGATCCTGCTGTCTTGGTGAATCATGCGTGATCGTCATCGAGGCGTGTTGCCTGAGCCAGGGTGGGGTCTACGGTGGTGATGACACCAGCTGCGCGCCGAATCCTTGTGAAACGGACGACGATCCCACGCGGGGTGACGCTGGCCTGAAGGGCTCGGTGCTGGTCTTCCCTGACGTTGTGGTCGAGCACGACTCGAGCGGTGACGTTCGATTGGACACGTTGATCCAAATCAGCAATGACCATCCCGATGCGGTTCAGTTGCACATGTACTTGGTTGATGGTGCCGGAGACTGTGTCTTCTTGGATCAAACCATTGTGCTCACCGGCAATCAACCCACGTGGTGGCGGGCTTCCGATGGGGATCGCCTTGGCGGATCCGTCGCCCCGTTCGGAGCGTTGTATCCCAATGGTCTTGGCATGGAAGAGCCCGATGGCTCCTTCCTGGCCCGTGGCTTCTTGGTGGTGGTGGCAACGGATTCAGAATTCCGTCCGATCCGTCACAACCATCTGTCTGGTGCCGCGGTCGTTGTTGACGAGATGTCGGCCTCGGAGTACTCCGCCATGGCATGGCCAGTGGTCGATGCTTCCGTACCGCAGGGCGGCATCGTCGGTGACGGTTCCGGCACCCTTAACCTTGATGGTGTTGATTACGCCTCCACCGCCAATCGATTGTTGCTGGGCTTCGAACCAGTCCAGGGCATGATTGATCATGAGGTTGTCCTGCTCGGTATGGATCTTGATCTGCGTCACTCGTCGGCGGCGGTCCCCGCTTCCACCAAAGCCGAGTGGGAAATCTGGAACGCCAACGAAGTGAAATTCAGTGGCACTGGACGTTGCATCCGCTGCTGGGATGCCACATGGTTGAGCGAGTACGACCAGCCCAATCACTTCTTGGCTTCTACGCTGCAAACGGAAGTAGCCAAGGGACGTCTGGATACCGAAGCTTCCGCCCAATGTGATTCTGGTGATGGCCTCTTGGCCGCACCGGCACTGGTCGGCGTCGTGCATCGAGAATTGTCCTACGGCACGACGCGTATGTTGATGACCCAAACGGGCTGGCAACCTTCCACCATTCGCTTCGATCAATTGGAACTTCCGGAAGAGGCAGGTTCCATGCTGCGTGACCTTGGACGTTTGTTGAACAGGCGTTGAGTTGGTCAAACAAACTGTTGCGATCGCCGGGGGGGTGATCGCAGACAGAACGCCCGGACTTTGGTCCGGGCGTTTTTGATGTGTTACGGTTTTCTTCATGAGCGATTCAAAGTCAACGTTCCCAACCTTTGCGAAGTTCTGGAGGACCGCGCGATGGCTGCTGCTCTCAATCGCCCTGATGTACGGCCTGCTTTGGATGCGCTATGCCACGGTGGAACGGGTGTTGGCATTTGACCCCGTCGTGGCCATGAACGCCGGGTTCGCCGACGTTCCAGTCGAAGATCGAGGATGGCCCGAAATGCGGAAGGCGTTGGTGGCCATGCACGCTGACGATCCACAGGCTCCAGAGTTGCTCCGGGAGGCCAGCCGCTGTGAAGTGCTTGGCTTTTACGCGGGTCATCCTGAGGATCTCAGCCTCGAGGACAAAGAACTGTGGCCAGAGCTCGTTTCTGATGAAGATCAAGGCATGTCTTCCAGCCCTTGGAGTTGGGAGCAGTCGGCGATCTCCATTCTGCTTCCGCATTTGGCCGATCTCAGGAAAGCCGCGCTTCGGCTCAAGGACGATGCCCTGAGCCAGAAGGAGGCGGGGGCCCTTGAAGATCTTCGTGCGATGCGACGTCTCTCGATACTCTCCCAAGAGCATCCCACGCTGATCAATCAGTTGGTTGGCATGTCAATCTTGGCCCTCGAAGTTGACACCATGTCGCATTTGCTCGAAGCCCACGGGACAACGTATTCCGATGAAGTTTTGGAATCGTTTGAAGCGGAGTTGGAGTTGGCCTTGAACGCCCTGACACCTCTGACGCTTGAGGGTGAATACATCATGTTCGACGATGTGCTCCAGCGGGTGTACTCGGACAATGGTTCTGGCAATGGCATCTTTATTGGTGAATCAGGCGCGTGGTTGACTGAAAATGGATCGGGTCTGACTGGCTTTCCGATGGCTGTAGAACAGCGTTTGACCTCACTGGCCGCGCCGCTCCTTGCGCAGTGGATGCCAGATCGAAAAACAACCCGCGAGCTGTACACCAACACCCTGGCGGCGCAGGCCGAATATTGTGAATCTCCCCTTTGGGATCGACCCGAACAGGAAGCGTTTGATGGTACGGGCAATCCCATCATTGACCTGTTGCTTCCGGCCATCACCAAGGCGTTTGACCAAGTCCAACTGAAGCGTATGGAGTTGGAGTCGATGTCTTTGGTCCTTGCGGCCTATCGGGATCGTCTTCGTACCGGCGAGTTCCCGGAGGAAGCCCCAATCGAGGTTCAGGATTGTTGGGTCGATGGTGTGGTGACTTACGAAGTGATCGAGGGTTTGCCGCACGTTCGAAGTGTGGGCTCTGACCAGAAAGGGCAGATTCTCTTTCCCCGGGAAGACAAGAATTGACGCAGCCGGCGATATTCACTCATCAATGGCGTAAAGGGTCGACAGATACATCCGGACCGGCCTCACTTCACGCGGTCTGGAACCAGCGGCAGTCGTGCTTCTTAGAGTTCTTGATTCGATGAATCAGAGTGCTCCGTCGCGTTGTCATTCCGCATCTCTTCGGACCACTTGCCAATGCCTTCCCCCCATTGCTGGAGACGCTTTTCTAGCCGCTCTCCCATGTCGGCCGCCCAAGGTCGAAACTCTTGTTCAAGTTGTTTGAAGCGCCGTTCCAGCTCTGATTCGAACTGGGACATGAGTTGATTCATGTCCTGCTCCCACTGCATGCGACCTTGTTCTGAAGATGCATTCTCCATCTGACGCTGCGCTTCTTGCAGGAATGGTTTGAGTTGTTCGCGTTCGAACCGCTTCATGCGGCTTTGGACTTGGCGCTGCAGGTTCTCCATCATCCTTTGCAATTGGGCTTCAGCTTGCGCTGGGTTGGTCATGCGCTGGGGGGCGGGGGCGTCCGCGGGCCGCGCGCCCAGTTCAATTTCCACTTTCATTTTTTGACCGTCTCTGATGATGATGGCCGAGACGACAGTGCCTGGTTGCATGCCCGCGATGGTGGATGACAAGGTTTGAGGATCGGCACTGCGCTTGGTTTGCGGAATGATGATGTCGCCGGCACGCAAGCCGGCGGAGGCCGCAGGAGAGTTCGGAACAACGGCCGCGATCATCGTGCAGCGACTCGCGTCAAGATCCCACGGGCGGCCGTCGGCGCTGTTCGCTGGCAGGTCGTCGATTGGGGTCATTTGAATCCCGAGAAAGCCGGGAGCGGCTTTCTTGGGCATTTGCTTTTGGCGTTCCCGCTTTTTTTTCGGAGGCGAGTTCTCGAACGCCCCTTGAGCCATCATGTCGGGCGAGGCCATCGAGCCCCACGAAGAAAGTGGCAGGCTGATGAGCACACTGCCGTCCTCTTCCAAAATCTGGAGGACATCGTCCTGCCAGCGGGTTCTCTCGGATGGAACCCGGGCGCCATCCACTTCGACAACATACGCCTCCGGACCTGAGCCCTCGACTTCGACCTTCAAGCCATTTTGAATGACGACCGCACTGAACTGGCGTTCAACAACGACGTCGTCAGCGCCTTTCAGAGCACTGAAAGACAAAAGAAGAGACAGCGGGGTTGAAAGCAGCATGGGTGGTCCTTTCCCAAAATTGGAGTTGGGACCAATGGTACGAACCCAGCAGGCAAAAGTTCAGCAGCTTGATCGTCGCCGCCGGCTTGGGCCTGCCACAAGCAGCAATGCGGTCATCACACCGGGGGCGGGAACCAAAGGGAGCGCTGGTGGAATCGCCGAGAAATCCTCGTTGAAGCCGTTGTACCAGCCTTCGAGCGAGTTGTTGCTCAACATGTTGTCAGAGACGCCAACCGGTGATGCAACCCACTCAACACCCGGGTCGATCACATTTCCCAGACTCAGTCCCCAGAAGAAGCTCGCATCCCCGGTCATGTCTCCGTAGGAAAAATTGTCAACCGCGCGGCCGAAGGAGTAGTCGGTGTATTCCCAACTGAGGAATCCTGCCGCCACGATCGCCTCGATCATGTCGTTGCTGGTGGCGATGGTGGGTCCGCTCCAGGAATAACTGAAGGCCACGCTTTCGCCTCCGGTCGCACCAAAGTCAATAACCATGTAAGAAGTGAGGTCACCGGAGCCCACCGAGTGCGAGACATCCAGGGTGGTTCCTAAGGCTGAGTCGATCACAAGATCAGCACTGGCGATTGAGGTGGTGGAGAGGGCGAAGGCGGCGAAGGACCAGCGGAACATGAGTTGTTTATCCTGACGAAGGGAGAGAGATACCTATTGGCAATATGTTGCCAAAAAGAATAATGAGTCGAGACAACCCATGAATCACAATCCTAAATTTCTAGCCAGAGTTGACCAAGCCCGTGCGGGGATCTCTGAATGCACTGTGGACGACATTATTCAGGCCAAAAACGAGGGCAAATCGTTCACTTTGATCGACGTACGCGAGGAAAGTGAGTTCGCGGCGGGGCATATTCCCGGGGCGATCCATGTGTCGAAAGGTGTGATCGAACGCGACATTGAGTCGGTCATTCTGGATCAGGATGAACGCCTTGTCTTGTATTGCGGTGGCGGTTACCGCTCGGCCATTGCGGCGGAATCATTGGTGGCCATGGGGTACACCAACGTCACTTCGATGGACGGGGGATGGCGTGGCTGGCGGGACGCCGAGCAGCCCATTGAGTGTTGAATTAGCCCGCGCGACGTTGACTGGATTCTCGCTGAATCTGATTTCGTCCGGCATCTTTCGCCCGATAGAGCGCCCGGTCGGCCGCCCGAAGCAATGCGTGATGGGAGTTCATCGGCAAGGTTCGCGCGGCAACCCCGGCACTGAGGGTGACGGCGATGGGGCCTGCGTCGGTGGTGATGGGCTGCTCTTCGAGCGCTCGTCGCAAACGCTCTGCGGCCAAAGCCGCCACCCCTTCGTCCGCCCTCGGGCAGAGCAATAGGAACTCTTCCCCGCCCATTCGGTAGAGCTGATCTCCGGATCGGGTGCACCTTCGCCATCGGGTGGCAACCGCTTCCAAAACCATGTCACCCACCCCGTGTCCAAATTGATCATTGATCTCTTTGAAATGATCCAGGTCAAGCATGACCACGCCCAGGGGGCCTCGTTTTTCCCAGCAATCTCTGAGGTGATCCATGGCGGCGCGTCGATTGCCCAGCCGGGTGAGATCATCGGTCAGGGCTTGGCGACGCATTCTTTCCGTGGCCATCTGAGCCCGCCTTGTTTCGCGATGTGCGGTTTCCAGGGCCATTCGAGCCGATTCGCGTTCTGATTCAAGGGACTCCAGAAGCCCCAAGAGGCGAATGCCTGGCGCCAAGGTCCGTTGCAGTGCATCATGGCTGGTTGGGGTCAACAAGAGTTGATCGCAAGAGGCAACAGGTTCGGATTCCGTGTGTTGGTTCTGGAGCAACACCGACCAGACGAAGATCGCCGGGGTCCGTTCTCCCAGGTCCCTTGCATGTTGCAACAGACGTTCCGCGCCATTTGCCGGAAGGTTTTGGTCAACCAAGAGAAGCGGAGGATGGTGACACTCAAAGAGCTCAAAGGCACTGGCGGCGTTGGTGGCTTCCCAAACCTCATGTCCCATGTGGCGCAAGTGGTGGGCCAGCAGTCCGCGGCGGGCAGGATCGGCATCGGCCAGCAGCACACTGGGCCGTCGCCGCTTCTTCGGAATGGGCGGTGGAAGGGCCATTTCTGGCTGCAACATGGGGTCCGATTGGGCAGTGGGCCACCGCCAGACGTGACGCGTTGCGGGCGAGATTCAATGGTGCGGCTTTGTCCAATTGTGCCGCCATTTATCGGACAACCACTTACAGCAAGGTGGTCGGATCAACGTCAATGACCACTTTTTCGCCGGGCTTGAGCCCTCCTGCGACTCGGGCTTTGGCCAGAGCCCGGCCCAAGGTGCCTGGCGTTTCGCCAAGCAATTCCAACCCAATCCGATGGCGATCATCAATTCGAGCCATGGGGCAGGGGGCGGGCCCCAAGAGTTCGATCTGCTCGCTGGTGTTGCTGAGCGCTTGGGCCGCGGCGTTCGCCATGGCCATGGCGGCATCAAGATCTCGATCGCGGAACACAATTCGCGCCATCCGTTTGACGGGGGGCAAACCTGCTCCGGCGCGCATGGCCAACTCATGTTCGGCAAATCGATCCCATTCGTGAGCGGCGGCATGGAGGACCGCAGGATTGTCCGGGTGCATGGACTGCACGATGACCCGCGCTTGGGGACCATCGGCGGTTCGACCCGCACGACCCGCCACCTGGGAGACCAGTTGAAAGGTACGTTCAGATGCTCGGAAGTCAGGAAGTTGCAAGGCGGTGTCGGCGCTCACCACGCCGACCAATCGAACTCCGGGGAAGTCCAGCCCTTTGGCAATCATCTGGGTGCCCAGCAACACACGAATTTCACGCCGCCCGAACGCGCCCAGAATCTCGTGCAAATCTTGGAGTCCGGAGATTTGATCCGAGTCGACCCTCACAATCTGATCTGCGTTCAGATGAGGCAATTCTTCTCGCAGCACTTCTTCCAAACGTTGGGTGCCCAGACCAAGCTTGATCAAGCCTTTTCCACAGTCGGGACACGTGGAAGGCAAACGGTTGGCCCGCAAACAGTGGTGGCATTTGACGTGCCCTCCTTGCGGGAGTCGACGATCGCGATGCATCACCATGGATGCTTCGCATGCTTCGCAACGCAAGGTGTAGCCGCAGGTTTGACTGGAACAGCCAATCCAAGACGCCCAGCCCCGGCGGTTGAGAAGCACGATGGCTTGGTCACCAGCCTGCGTGACTTCGTGCAAGCCTTGCATCAATGTTGTGCCAAGGCTGCGGTCGTGGCTGGACTTCTGCTCTTGGGCCAAGTCCACCACTTCGACGCGCGGCAACGCCATTCCCGGGGGACGCGAGCGCATGCGGTGCAAATGCCAACGGCCGCTGACGGCTTTGGACCAAGTCTCCATAGAAGGCGTGGCCGATCCCAAAATGATGGGGCACGCCGCACGGTGGGCACGCAGGATGGCCAAATCTCGGCCGTGGTATCGGGGGGCTTGTTCTTGTTTGTAGGAACTCTCGTGTTCTTCATCCACCACCACCAAGCCGAGTTCTCGTTCGCACACGGGCGCGAAGACCGCTGACCGGGCGCCCAAGATCACTCGTGCTTCCCCAGATCGAACCGCTTGCCATTCCGCGTGACGCTGACTGGCGTGCAGCCCGGAGTGCAAAATCGCGACCCGGTGGTCGGGAAATCTCCCGGAGAGTCGTGCGCCGGTTTGGGGGGTGAGCGCGATTTCAGGGACCAACATGAGCGCGGTCTTGCCGGCAGCCAACACTTGCTCGATGAGTTGCAGGTACACCTCGGTTTTGCCCGAGCCAGTCACGCCGTGCAACACGTGCACCGAAGCACCACCCGAAAGGGCTTCACCGACAGATTGAATCACCCTTTGCTGTTCACCGGTGAGACAATCGGGACGTCGGGGGTCAAGCCCGCCGGGGATGTCGGTTCCTCGTATGGCTTCCACCAAAGTGACCTCCAGAAGCCCGGCTCGTTCCAAAGCTTGCAGGGGGCCACGGGTTTTGACCCCGGCCGCTTCGAGCAGTGCCGATTCGGGGAGGGGGTCTGGCCCAGGGTGTTTGTGGAGCACTTCCAAAATTCGGCGTTGCGCGGGTGGCAGACGATCGGGTTGGGGGGTGGAGGATCGGGACCAATGGCGGTTGAGCGTTCGGCCGGTCCCACGTTTCACGGCGGCGGGAACCACCGAGGCCAACGTCATGCCCATCGGGCACTGGTAGTAGTCACTCACCCACCGGGAGACCTCGATCAAAGACTCGGGAAGCGGGGTGACCCGATCATCAACGTCAATCACGCGCTTGATGCGTTCTGGGGCCAGCTTGGGGGCCGTCCCTTGGGCCACCACCCACCCAGCCGTCGGGGTCGCGCCGCGCCCCAATGGCACTCGGACACGGGAGCCCAAGGCGATGGGGTGCAATTCGCTGGGGACGGCATAGGTCAGGACGTCAGCATCGAGACTCAGTCCACGCTCCACAGCAACTTCAACCCAACTTGGCGGCCCATCGGGCTCAAAGAGATCCACGCCCGAAGCCTACAACGGCGAGTCTCTCTACAATCCGTCTTTGATGCACACCGAGTCGACCCCAGCGTTGCTTGTCCTCGAAGACGGATCAGTTTGGAGAGGAAGGGGTTTTGGCGACGCCACCACCAAAACCGGCGAAGTGGTCTTCTGTACGGCCATGACGGGATACGAGGAGGCGTTGACCGACCCTTCCTACCAAGGCCAAATCCTGGTCCTCACCGCCACCCAGATTGGGAACACTGGGATCACCACGGAGGATGGCGAAAGCGCTCATCCCCAGGTGGCCGGCTTCGTCGTGCGTGAAGCCACCCCGTTGGTCTCCAATTGCCGAGCCAAGACGGAACTTCCCAGCTGGCTGGCCGAGGCCGGTATCCCCGCGATCGAGGGTTTGGACACCAGGGCATTGGTTCGCCGGCTCCGGGAATCCGGTGCCATGCGAGGGGCCATTTCCAACGACCCTGCCCAGACCCCTGCATCCCTTCTCGCGGCGGCCCGAGCCGCCCCAGACATGTCAGGGGCCAATTTGGCCGAATCTGCGGGCCCTAAGGCCCCACACCACCCGGGCGAAGACCTGGGAGGTTGGTGGGATGGTGCCCGCGACATGCCCTTGGATCGTGCCCGGGGCAGCGATCGCCCCTACCGCGTCGTGGCCTTGGATTGTGGGGCAAAACGCACCATTTACAAGCATCTGGTCGACCGGGGCTGTGAGGTCCATGCCTTGCCGGCCAACAGCTCGGCTTCTGACATCCGCGCCTTGCAGCCTGAGGGCATTTTCGTCAGCAATGGCCCCGGTGACCCGGCCGCGGTGGAACAGGCCATCGAGACCCTCAAAGAGGTGGCGGGGGAGGTCCCAACCTTCGGTATCTGCTTGGGACACCAGCTGTTAAGTCTCGCTCTGGGGGCCGAAACGACCAAAATGAAGTTTGGTCATCGCGGAGCAAATCAGCCCGTTCATGCCGCTGGCCGGGATCGGATCGAGATTACGAGCCAAAATCACGGTTTTTGCGTCGAAGCAGCCTCTTTGGAGGCGGCGGGATGCTCCATCACCCATCGGCACGTCAATGACGGCACCGTGGCTGGATTCAGACATGATTCTCGGCCAATTTTTGCCGTTCAGTACCACCCAGAAGCCTCTCCCGGCCCTCACGATTCTGCCTATTTGTTCGACGACTTCGTCGCCCAGATGGCCGAAGCTCGTGGATGATGTTCGGTGAGGGGATCCATCTCAGAAAAGAACCACCGCGAATCCGCGTTGCGTGTTGCAGCAGGGGTCTTCTAGAAGGTAAGGTTCGCCTCTCCGACAGATTGTCGGAGGCCGGTTGAAAGGCCGGTGGAGGAATATTTGTAATGGCCGCCGGAGGCGGCCTGAGGAGCCAACAGTGAAGCTCGAACCTCAGTTCATCGGTGTCGCCACTCTTGCGGCCTGCCTTGTCTCTCCCGTGTTTGCACAAAACGCCCCGGTGCCAGAAGCACCCGTCGTTGAAGTTGCGGATGTCGAGGAAAACCCAGCTTTGGCGTCCGCTCGCGACCACCTTGCCAAAGGCCGTTGGGAAATGGCCATTGCCGCAGCCGAAGAAGTTCTGGCTGAAGAGCCTGGCAATGAAGATGCTTCAATGATCCGCGACGAAGCCGCTTCGATGCTGGACCGCGGGTCCACCATCGACGCTGTCGTCAACGAACGCTCTGTGCTGTTGAAGCAAGCACGGGTTGAGTTCGAAGCTTCCATGCAGCGTGGCGGTGAACTTCTCGAAAGAGAAGACTATTCCGGTGCGACGAACGTGGTGCTGACCGGCCGAGTCAAACTCTCCCGCGCCCGAAACTTGTTCACCACTTCTGAGTTCACCGGCTTGTATGAGTCCGCCGAAGCACTGCTCTTGCAAATTGACGAAGCTCGAGCCCTGCAGCAGCAAGTTGAACAAGAGCTGGCCATCCGCAATGCCCGCGACGAGAAGTCGGCAGCCGACTCTGCTGAGTCTGGCCGCATCGAGCGAAGCATCAATGAAAAGATCCTCCGAGTTCGTCAGCTCCAAGAAGAGCAGAAGTACGCCGAAGCGTTGAAGGTCGTTGACGAGATTTTGTTCCTCGACCCCTCCCATCCTGCAGGCTTGGCCATGCGGGACCTCATTCGGACCTCCAAAATCTACGTGGACTACATGGAGAAAAAACGTCTCCAAGAGTACACCTACACCGAGCAAACTCTTGAGGTTCAAGAACGGTTCATGATGCCTGTGCCCAACATCGATGGCCCAGGCATGCGTGGTATCAATGAGGTGCTTCAGTACCCTGAAGATTGGGAGGAGCTCAGCCAGCGTCGATACGACGAGACCGGCTACGCCCCTTCCGCGAAAGAGAAGTCCATTTACCGCAGCATGCAGTCGGAAATTCCATTGGAATTCACCGACGCACCCTTCAGCGATGTTCTGGCTTGGATTGAAAATGCCACCGGCTTGAACATCCACCAAGACTGGACCGCCCTCGATGAATTGGGCGTCACCGAAGACACCGAGGTCTCCATCAATGTGCCTTCGGTCAAAGTTGAAGACGCTTTCCGAATCATCTTTGAGCAAGTCAACGATGGCGCTGATCCCACCGAAGACGGTGCTGACTATGCGATTCGCAATGGTTTGTTGACCGTGACCAGCCGGAGTGCTCTTGACCGCGACTACCAGCCTTTGGTCTACGACATCCGTGACCTCACCTTCCCCGTGCCCTACTTCGACGACGGTCCCCGTCTCGATCTTGGTGCCG
>CAXBRK010000039.1:0-16350 GCA_963978155.1 uncultured Phycisphaera sp.
TCGGCCTATGAATTCAAGTCCTGGCTGACGCGCTGCATGATGCTGTGGGGCAACTCGTTTGCCCTCATTTCTCGGTGGGGCGATGAGGTGCGCGAACTGATCCCGGTTCGACCTTGGGACATGACCATGCTGCCTGACCCCAAGGGTGGCTGGTACTACCGCTCTGGCGAATACGGAGACATTGCACCAAAGGACATTCTGCACTTCAGGATGCCGACATACGGCAGGATGCTTTGGGGCGACTCGCCCATCACGCTTGGACGCAAGGCAATCTCACTGGGCATTGAGCAGGAGAATGCTGGACGCAGTGCGTTTGCCATGCCCGGCCTGGGCAAGATTGCGATCACCACCAAAGAGACAATGGGTGGCGAAGGCGTCAAGAAAATGCAAACCTCGTTCATCAACGCCCACTCTGGACCCGAAGGAATGCTTCGGCCGATCGTGGTGCAGAACGAAAGTGATGTGAAGCAGGTGGGTCAGTCTTTGACCGATCAGGACTGGATTGCAGCCCGCAACTTCTCAATCCATCAGGTGTCGCAGTTGTACGGTGTGCCTCCTCAGTCGCTGTACACCCAGGAAAGCACCACCGTTGCAGGAGAGGTTGCCGAGCAGTCCCGCATGTACGTTGACGGGTGCTTGTCGCAGTACACCAACGCTTGGGCGTCCGAACTGGCGTTCAAGCTGCTTCCCGCATCTGTTGACAGTGACAAGTACCGTTTCTCCTTCGACACCACGCAACTTGTTCGGGGCACGTTCAACGAGCAGGTTGCTGCGTTGCAGATTGCTGTGCAGACCGGCGTGATGACTCGCAACGAAGCCCGAGAGATGATGGGCTATCCGCCGATCGAAGGCGGCGACGAAGTTCTCATTGGACCTAACCTCCTTCCCCCGGAGATGAACCGTGACCAAGCGGATTCTGGAAGTCCGGACGATGCCGGGTTGCCTGACGGCGACCAGTGATAGCGTCCGATTCGAGGGGATTGCGGTCCCCTACAACTCAACGAGCGTGACGCTCCGAGATCGCCGACGCCCCTACAAGGAGCGCATGGCACCCGGAGCTTTGCGGTGGGACGACAAGACCGTGATGCTTACGCAGCACGACCAGAGGAGTATTCCCCTGGCAAGAGTCGGCAGCGGAACGCTGCGATTCGAGGAAAGCGAAAGCGGTCTGACGTTTGAATGTGATTTGCCGGAAAGCCGTGAAGACATCAGGGAAGCCCTGAGACGCGGCGATCTGGATGGAAGCGTTTCCATCGGCTTCGTGTGTAACGATGACGAATGGGTTCACGGAAAGTCCACCAGCCTCCGCACGGTGCGAAGTGCTGACCTCGTGGAACTTTCAATCTGTACCGCCGGGGCGTACCCCGCTGCCAGCGGCAACATCAAGGAGTCCTGAAAATGGACGATCTGCGTTCGCTGCGAGAGCAGCGTGATGAGCTTCGTGTCTCGCTTGACGAGATCATGGAGCGCAACGACTCGATCGACGACATCGAGTCCATCGAGAGGCTGGAGCAGGGCACGGCTAAGATGGCCGAGCTTGACCAGTCCATCCGTTCTGCTGAGGCGCGAGCTGCCTACGAGGCAAGCCGAAAGACCGTCAGCGGTTCTTTCTCTTTCCGTTCTGACGCTGACGCCCCGGTGCGAAACGATGGCGAGTATCGGTTCGTCGTGGACGGCAATGATGTCCGAATCGAAGGCCGAGACGTTGCGGTGGGCGCGCCCGCAGCGAATCTCCCCTCAGCTTCGTTCCCCGGTCAGGATCTGAGTGGTGGAACCAGCGGCTACGCTGCGGCCATTCCGGTTGATCTCCAGGCCGAACTGATTCGCAAGCTGCCGGAGCGAACTGTCGTGCGCCGGTTCTTCTCTTCGATGAACTACACGAACGACGTAGAACTCCAGCGTGTGCAAGCCCGTGTGCAGGTTGAGCCGATCAGTCCGGCACCGGATGGAACGACTACGACCGGCAAGGTCTCAGTGACGAACGAAGGTGTTCAGTATGCAGAAGTGGACATGAGCCTTGAGCGTGTCCGCACGAACAACTTCAAGTCAGCGGCCAAGTCCGAGGTGACCGAGGAGTTCATGCGAGACGCAAGAGGCCGAGCCGTTGCGGAGCTTCTGCTTCAGCACGCGGAAAGCCATGCTCTGCTGTTTGACGCTTGGTACGCTGGCGGTGCGGGTGGCTTTGAAGGTCCGGAAGCCTGTTTCGACGGTGCTGAGACGTACATTCCGGGTGCGGGAGGTGCTACCGGCAACGTCGAGGTCATCGACATGGATGTCATCGGCGAAGGAACCGGCACTGCTGGAACTTCGGCAGAGGCTGCTGCTGAGTGGACCCGGGCTCTGACTAAACTTCGGTACGACCGCATCCCGGCGCAGTATTGGGGTGGTCTCCGTTGGATGATGTCTCAGGAGGGCTTTGCTTCGCTGACCAAGCAGGTTGACGGCAACGGACGCCCGCTGTTCCAGCCCCTGCTGACCGGCACCATTGCCGATTCGCAGGAGGTCGGCACCCTTCTCGGACTGCCGGTGTTTGTCGGAAACAACCTCCCAGGTGGTTCCATCGCTAGCGGCAACACTTGTGCTATCTTGGCCCACGCCGAAGACTATCGAATCTTCGACCGAATGCCGTTTAGCCAGCAGGTTGACCCCTATTCGGCAGGCGATCAGGGTAAGATCATCTACCGTACCCGGATGCGTTCCGATGGTCGATGGCTGCGTCCGTTCGCGGCTGGCATGATTCTCTGGAACCAGCCCTGATCTGATCTCTTTATCTCCGCTCCCGGAGCCCCTGCGGGGGCTCTGGGGGTATTTCCATGAGGTTCGTCTACATGGTCGAGTTCACCTCCAAGAACCCGCACACGTTCCAGCTCACGGAGTTCCTGGACCACATCCGACTGGCCCAGGGTGTGGACGACGCAGCCGCGCAGCGCTCGCTTGACGCTGCCGTGGAAGCGTTCGAGAACTGGACCGGACTCCTCACTCGTCAATGCACCATCCTCCAAACGGCGGACAACCATGTCCCCCCGTTCCGGGCCATGTATGGACCAGTCATTGACGCATCTACCACGGTCACGAAGATTGACCGCACGGTGGACCCCCCCGTCTCTTCTGATGTGACGGACAAGTTCTACATCAGCAAAGACACGTTCTACTACCTCATCAAGCTGCCCCGGGCTCGGATGTCCTACGTTCGATGCTCGTACCGCTGGCAATACAACGCGGGATCCACGGCGTTCCCAGCAACTGTGAAGATGGCAATTCACGGCATCGCGGCCCTGTTCTATGAGAACCGCGAGCTTGCAAACGAGTGCAGCTTGGACAAGGTGCCTGTGGCGTATCGCTCGCTCATCGAGTCCTACCGGAATGGTGATCTGTGAAACGTCCCGACGCTGGAGCCCTGCGTTTCCAAATGACGCTGTTCTACCCCACCGTCACGACTGACGACGTAGGGCAGAACATTCGTTCATTCACTCAGGGTGACACCATTCCTTGCTTTGCCCGGAACGTCAGAGGCAGGCTGACGGACGCAGGCACGCAAGAGATGGCGGGGCGACGGACCTACGAGTTCATCGTGAGGCACGGATCGGGCATCGACTACGGCTGGGAAATCGAGTACAAAAGCCAGCGATACCGAGTGGAGCGGATCGACAACTGGGACGAGCGTGGACGTATGCAGGTCATCTACGCATTCGAGAGCGATCTATGAAAGATGATTGGGACGAGTTGTTGGACAAGGTGTCCGACATTGCCCAGGCAGGAGGCAAGGCCAAGCGGACAATGCTCAAGCATTTTCGCCGGGCTCTTCGCATCACTGACAAGGCAACAAGCGCGTCCTATTCAAGCGGTTATTACAAGTGGGACGGCATCAGATTCGACGGGCGTCCCACGGGCACCTACCGGGCGTTTCTGTCGAGGGCATCGGCCTACCGCTACCAGTGGAGAAAGACAAAGAAGTTCGGCTGGAAGTACCGCTCGATGATCCGGAGAAGCTCTGAAACGGGCTATGTAGGCAACCTTTCGCACCTTGTTGAGGACGGGGCCTACAACAAGAGATTCAACAAGTACAACATTCCCAAGGGCTACCGGCGTGACGCCTTCAACCGCACGAGGGGCGCAGCGGAACGCGAAGCCATCCAAGGCATCAAGGAGGCTCTGAAGCAAGCATGAGCATCCCAAGCGATATCTTCGCTCTGCTCGATGCCGCCACTGATACGCCCGTCTCACCGTTTGTGAGACCTAACGGCGTGGATTTCCCGGCGGTGGTCTATGAGTTTGATGGAGAAACGTACGAAGGCTCGCGGTACGGAGAGGCCGGAGCCGTGAAAACTGAAGTGACCGCCAACGCCTTGGCTCGGAGCCTGGAAGAAGCGGAAACGGTGGCGCAAGAGATCGTGACGCATTTGCAGAACGCCACGAACGCCCCGTGTGTGAGGGTGACTGGTCTTTCCCGGGAATACCATGCCTCCTACGACGGAGAACGCCCGGGCATCTATGTAGTGTCCGTTTCATTCATTCGTTTTAGAGGGTAGGCTCATGGCAAAGTTTCTCGCGTCTCGATTGATCGGGACTTTCGTAACTAGCGGTTCTACGACCATCGAGTTTGGAATCACTGGCTTCCAAATTTCCGGTGGCGAAAGGACGATGATCGACATCACCACCGGAGCCAACAGCAGCCGGGCAAAGTTCCCCGGGCTGGCGGAACCCCTGACGGCGACCATCAACTTCATCTATCAGGGTGAAATCGCAGGCTTGGACGCAGAGCTCAAGGCTTGTGGTGGAGGCACGCTGTCGATTCGGACCGCGACCGATGCCGAGGGTTGCGATGTTTCGTATATTCTTGGCAACACCGAAGATGGCCCTCTCAGTGTGTTTCTTAGCTCGTACAGCATTGAAGGCGAAATGGACGGCGCAGTCACCGGGACGGCGTCGTTCATGCGAAACGAAAATGCCGTCTATGACGCCGGGGACGGCGGCGGCGGCGAAGGCGGAGAAGAAGGGACTCCTTGATGTTTGAACCCAAGAAAAAAACCGTGGAAGTCGCGGGCGAAAAAGTCACCCTTCGGGAAATGACCGCCGAGCAGATGCTTGGTATGCCTGACGATGCGGACATGGCTTGTGTTGTTGCGGCCTGCTTGGAAGGCGATCACACGGACCAGCAGGTCCGCATGTGGCCTATGAGCATCGTGCGGGAGCTGTACGACCACGCGGTTGAGGTTTGCGGTCTCGACGAGGGAAACGGCTGACCCCCAGGGACATCACCAGCCACCGCATTGCGGCACGGATTGGTTGCTCGGTTGCAGCAGTGATGAGCCTGGGGGTGAGCGAGTACGTTTCCTGGGTTCAGTTCCTCAAATGGGAACAGGGCCTAGAGCAGACGGATGAGGAAATCTCGGAGGCCTTGCGGCTATGGCAACAGTAGGAAACCTATTCGTCAACATTCGGGGTGACGCAACGCACCTCGAAAAGACAGTCAAGAAAAGCAAGGGAACGCTGGCAAAGTTCGCGTCAAACGCGAATCTGATCGGCAATGCTTTCCAGGCAACTGCGGCACAATATCGGGACCAGCGTCAGCTAGCCAAGATGCAGGGCAAGCAGCGGGCTGATATGCGGGCGTTCAAGAAAGACCCCGACGCAGATTTCCACGCAACTGCAAGTCGAGTGCAGACGGCAATGTTTGGCGAGCCAGCAAAAGCTATCGCAGCACAAAGAGCTGGAGTCAAAAAGACCGGAGTTGCTGCTAGTGCGGCACAGATGCGGCTCATGGTCGGCGGTGTCTTGGGCGTCCTTGGCCTCAGCATTGCTGGCCTTCGCATGCTGATGTCCGAAGGAAAGAAGGTCCAAGACCAAACCGAATCGGACTTCATGCAGTTCACGGCAAGAGGCGCAGCCCTGAAAAACCAGATGCTGATGGACCGCATCAAGTATGTGCAGCGCGAGGACATCCAAGACCAGCAAGCGGACATTGTCGAGACGGAGCGTCAACAGCTTTCGAGGGAAAGAGAAACCTTCGGGGGTATCGGCGCGACGTTCCGAGATTTGCAACAAGAATTCCGGCGCATGAAATCGGATGTTGTGGGAGCCGTGCAAGAGTCTGGAGCCTTCTGATGCCACGCTATGTCATTCCTAAGGGTGCATACGACACCCGCCAAGGCGGCAAGTTCGAGTCCGCCGAGATTGCGTTCACTATCCACGTCATCTACGACCAGCAAGAAGGCGACGAAGGCGAAGAGTCCTGCGAAGAGTTCGCTCTGAACAGCAATGACGCAATCAACGATCTTTCCGAGCTTGGCATATACATTGATGTCGGCAGGCCACTGAGAATCGACCAGACGGCGTATGGCGGCTCAGACGTCGATCCAGTGCTGACTGTTCCTTCGGCAGGGGCAGCGCAGCAAATAGGCGGGCTCCCGCCCGCCGTGCCAATGGTTTGCGAGGGGTACACCTGCACCGAAAGCCGTTCGGCCAAGATGTGGACTATCACGGCGACGTATCGGGCTGTGTCATACGAAGACCCGAACCACGTTGAAGCAATCATTCGTTCTGCACCGCGCACAACCCCGGCGTGGCGTATTGGCAACACTCTGGCAATTGACTGGACCGACACTCAGGTCGCTCCGACAGGGTCGGGTGCCCCCTACCAAGATTTGGTGGTCCTCAACGACATCGGGGGTGTTCCCTATGACATCAACACCCAGCCCAGGCAGTACGTTGTTGATGGATTGGAAGCTGTGTTCAGCTTCGTGATTCGAGCCCCGTACTACGATACGCACGCGGCAACGACCCTGACGGTGGACGAATTGTGGTCCTATTGGACAGAGGGCGACGGAAGCCGCACTCCGGGCCGCAGAACTACGGGCGTCGAATGGGGTGAATCCCCCGTGGAAACGTGGAGTGCTGGCGAGTGGGTCGTGATGTCGGTCGATATCGTGCCGATCAACAGCGTGGACCACAAATGCACTGTGACGATGAAGCTGGACGACTTCCAGAACTGCGACCAGATCCCAGCACAGGCGTACGGCGGAATCATTCTTCCGGATGATAGGGCTGCCCAGCCGAACTTCAACGAGCAAGACGTAAGCGTGTTCTTGATGCAGGCCAAGTATGTGCTGTGGTCGAACCCATACCCGTTGACGAGAGCGGTTTGGAGCGCCAATGATTTTCCGTTCAACGTCTATGACTACGTTTCGCAGGCGTTCACGGCATGAAGCATTTTTCTCGCCCAGGTTCGTTTGAGGGTCCGTTCCTGCTGCGGATCGTTTCCTCGGAAGTCATCAACGATGAGTCCGGGGTTCCATCTAATCAGTGGAAGTACCGAGTCAATCATGCGAACTGGCGAGACAACACCACGGTAACTTTGGCTGAGAATGCAGTCGCCTACAACATCTGGGAAAAGAACAACTCAGCAACCACGGTGATGGGCATTGCCGTTAGCTCTTTGCCTGGAACCTACGAGCTTCAGCCAGCACCCTCCGAAACGTACGTCATGGGTTATCATTCCCCTATCGAGGTCGCTTACTTGTTCCAGTGGCCGAACCAGTTCGATGGGATCTGCTGATGAGACGATGCTGCGACTGCGTGACCGAGGGATGCACGGACTGTTTTCAGCCTGACGCGGACAACCCGTGTTGTCGTCTTGGGCCGGACGATCACTTGATGTTGAAAATCGAGCGACCGGGAATGGACGTTCCGTCAAAAATCCCCAACCCATCATGCCCGCAATGCCTGCCATTCCAAAATATTCCGACCTCATCATTTAGTCGATATGAAGCAGCTCCGGCAATCCTCGTCAAATACGAACCGTTTGAAGGGGATGCGGCCACGAATGGATATCACTGGTTCTGCGATGACGGAGCCTTCGGAGAATTTGCGGCTCCCACAAGGATTGAGCATATCGGCGCTTTGTGGAAACTTTGGCCACCGATTTGTCCAAATCTACTGACGCGGACGGTGGGAGGAAACCAAGTAAGTTTCCCTGGATGTTGCAATAACAATTGCCATTGTTCGGTGCCTAACACCGGAACGGCCCAGTACGGAGGTCCGGCAGATTACCTTGCGGATCCAGCGGTCACGGGAGTTTGCGGTCTGACCGACCTTACCAACCAAGGCAACAACCCCAACCTGACCAATTTTCAAAAAGACATCATTGAAGAAAACCCGGCCGGGTGGACTAACACGTTTTTTTCTGCGTTGACTTGCCAAAACGCTTGCGGTCCCGGAAGCGGTTCTGCGGGCGGGACAACATTGTGCGACTATTCGGGTTATGAATGGTTGCAAGGAATCTATGACGATCAGACGTGGCCGTTTTCAAACCCAAGTCCAGAAATCTATAAGCACTATTATTGGGTTCCACCTTCGGGTGGCGCGTCTGGGTTCGTAGAAGAGGACAACATTCTAAGACGATTGTCCGAAACTATCGTCGCCGTATACCATCCCGAAAAATGGTACAAGCGCTGCGAATCAACATACGAATACCCAATCGGTGACGATAAGGATTGCAACCGGGTAACGAATTGGGGTTGTAGAGTTCCTGAATACTTCTTGTACGCCTGTGCTGGAGTGCCTATTTTCTCTTGGGAAATGAAGGCAATGCTCGATGCCGGGCAAATCACCTCGCAAGAATACGAATGGTTGTTTGAGGCGAGAGCTACAAACACGCCACTGGGCCAGACAGGGCAGGGGCGGTCTCTCATCAATAAGTTGGAAACGACACACTGGAATTCCAACGCTCCTTCTGGAGCGGCGCTATTTCAGACAAAGGATTGGAGAGGGGCAACTCTCCAAGATGGCAGCACGGTTCCAGGCACGGAAACCAGGGTCATTCGAAAAGACTTGATCCAATACCGAAACGGTGCGTCAAACCCGTCAACTATTGTCCCCGACGTTTTTTACAAAGCAAGGCCCGGGGGCTGGGCTCACGTTTGCAGGAATCCTCCAAGGTTTGTGCAAGGCGATGGTTCTGCAATTTGCAACAACGCTTTGCCCGGCGTCGAGGTCCGCCAGAAAGCTCCCCAAGTCATTCGTAATCGCGGCTGCACGATCACCGACGAATCGTGCAGTATCGAAACCGTCACGGCAGACACGATTGGCCGTCCCACTTACATCGTCACAGACCGCTGTATGAGCGCAGCGCCTGTGCCAGTTTGCACGAGCTGCATTCGGGGAAGCGGCTGTTGTAATTTGTGCGCGAATGACCCGTTCGGATCCGGGAATTGCGCCGGATGCTTGCCTCCGCCGACTCAAACCTGTGGTGGCTCGCAAAATAACCTGTGCAATCAGGAAACTTACTCGGCAACCTGTACCGGCATACATTTCACTTGGCGCGGCTACTGGTATGACTACACGGACAGTGGTAGCACGCCTTCAAGGCCAGAAAAGTGCATTGCTTCAAACTCGGCCTACCTTTGGGTGGTGAAGGACAATTGCAGGGATTTGAATCCGGACGACGACGGGCCAAACTCGTGCAATCTGGGTTGCCCAGCGAATCCGCCAGAGGGTTTGCCGCCTGCCAACGAGGGCATTGTTCCCGGAACCATTGCTACGAGAGAATGGAAATGCGGGTGCGGCACCAGCCACTGCCCTCACAGTCGGGGTCTGGTGAGGGTAGGTGTTGGTTCGTCAGGCGGCCTCTGTTTGTTAGATGGCACAAATGGCGGAAGCCCGGGCACGCCCCCGTCGATCGGCCAAGGGTACAACCAAAAAGGCCCGTTCGACCAAGACGGATGCGGCAGATACTTGTGCAACGAAGGCAAGAACTTCGTGCTGGGGGCTTGCTGCATCAACGGGGAGTGCGTGGAAGGCGTGACTCAGGCGGAATGTGAAGGCTGCACCGGCGGGGTGTGGCAGGGCTGGAATTCGTGTTGCAGCGGTGTGAGCTGCTAGGAGCAAACATGGGATACATCAGACCAGGAACGCAAGGAATTGTTGGGATTGACGACCAGCCTCCCCGGGACTTTGAGCCTCCGAAGAAAACGCGGATGCGTGGTTTGGGCGATCTGGTGCAAAGGGTGTTTCGTGTCGTTGGAATCGAAGTGGCTTTCAAGAAGGTCACCAAGAACCGCGAATGTGGTTGCAAGCAGCGGCAGGAATTTTTGAACCGGGTAGTGCCATTCGGAAAGGGTGAAGGCGATGACGTGCAATCCGACGAGGATTGAGATCAGCAACGCAGCGGCTACGGTCGTTGAGTTCACGGTGACCCCTGATCCCGGAGCGGTCAGCCTGACGTTCCAGGTTGACGCTCTCAGCATTGACGAGACGATCACGCTTTCGGCTGGCGTTGGCAGCGTCACGATTGCCGCGCAGACTGAGGCCGACTTCTCAATCTTTGATGGCACCATTCAGGTGGGTTCCGGATCTGCCATTTTGGTGCCCGTGATGGTCATTGAGAGCAATGTGCAGCAGGCCGTGGGCGTGAACATCGACGGGCAAGACGTGACATATTGTGCGGCAGTAGGTAACGACGTGCCGTACATTTCTCAGACCTCAGCAGTGCTTTTGGGCCTGGAGACTCTTACTGATTGGCGTACGGGACTGAACATCGGCGCTATCGGGGCGCTCGATACGCTCAGTGATAGCTACGTCGGCTTCGTTCAGCAGCCATCTACGAGCATTGAATACTATTTGGATTTGGATATACCGACTGGAATCACGCTCACGAAGCTGACTCTGATCGCGCAGGCGGCGGCAGGGAATTTTGAGCTGTACAAAAGGCAGCCCGGCCTTGATACTCAATTGCTTGCGCTGACAATACCTTCCACAAGGACACAAAATTTTCTGTCGCCGACGCCGACGCTAAGTATCGGCAATCAAATGTTTTTCAAATTCACATCGACGGGCGTATCTAACTTCGCCTTTGCCTTGCAATTCACCAAGGTGGGGTGACGGATGACTCCTAAGTGGTTTTTCTACGAACCAGGAGCGCCAAGCGTAATCCAACCGCAGGTGCAATTCGACGGCACGTTGGTAGCTACAACGAACGCGAATCGTTTCGATATCACTGGGTATTCGATAACCGGAACCGACGCTACCTATTTTCAGCCATATGCAGCCGCAACACCGTTGCGGCGTAATTCGTTTGGCAACCAAATGCAGTTCCTCTTCGCGTTGTCATCATCATCGCCTTGGGTAAACGCCGCCGACTTCTTGGCGAATGTGACCGTGCAGAATTTGGTACTGGAGATTGGCGGAAACCTGCTGACACCGACCAGCTTTGATGTGGTTGCTTCAGGAACCACCACGACAATGCGGTCTCGTTTCTTCGGTTCTCAAACTTACATCACCAACTATTGGGCTGGCCTTTCGGCTGGTGATTCTTTCCAATTCAAGATGTTCTACACCTAGGAGACCCCCCCCATGCAAAGCATTCATCACTATTCCAACATCCTGAACAGCCTGACCACGATCAACGGGCAAATCGTTTCGCTGGACTATTTGTTTCGAGAGGTCGAAGCTAGCACTGACATCGACACGCAATTCGTGGATTCGTTTGTGGCGTCGGCGCAGGAAATGATTGCTGCTGCTGAGGCGTTGAAGTCGGTTGTGTACGATCCCACCCCGGAGTGATGTCGTGACGGTCCAGGAGATTGCGAGTCTGATTAGCAGTGCGGGAAGCGTTGCAATTCCGATTGTCCTTGCGATCATTGCCAAGGAGTGGCATCGCATCGACAAGACCTTGGCCCGGCTCTCCGATGCCATTGAACGGCTGACCGAGAGAGTCGAGCGTCTGGAGGAGCGGCATGAGGGTTCTGGCAGTAGGTGACATCCACATTCCGGCGGAACACCCCGGGTACCTCAAGTTCTGCTGGGACATCTACGAGTATTGGGAATGTGACAAGGTGGTGCTGATCGGGGATGTGGTGGATCACCACGCCATCTCTGCCCATGCGTCTGAGCATGATGCCGCCACTGCTGCCGACGAGTACAAACTAGCCAGAGACCGCATTGCCGAATGGCAGGACTACTTTCCCAAGGCTCTGGTGTGCATCGGCAACCACGACATCCGAGTCGAGCGGATGGCGTTGTCGGCTGGCGTGCCACCGCAATTCATTCGTTCATTCAAGGACACATGGGAAACGCCAAACTGGGAGTGGGACTTCGAACACTACATTGACGGAGTTCGGTACTTCCACGGGACCGGCATGAGCGGGCAGCAGCCTGCTCTCCGAGCTGCAATAGCGACGATGACCTCAACCGTCTGCGGGCACGTCCACTCGCAAGCAGGCGTAGCGTGGTCTGCCGCCCCTGGACCTATGAAGGGGGGCAAGCCTCAGAAGGGGAAGTCCGTCTTCGGGCTCACGACCGGCTGCGGGGTAGACATCAGTCACCCAGCGGCCCGGTACGGAGCCAACATGCTCCGACGCCCTGTTCTGGGCTGCGGAGTCGTTCTAGGGGGAACCCATGCCTACTTCGAAAGGATGGCGATATGAGCGAGCCGGAGTACAACCAGACCCTGCATCAGGTCAGGGAGCTGATTGGAATGCTGATTGAGGACGGGTGTGATGCTGTAGTCTTGTCCTGGAGTCGAACAGAGAAGGGTTCGACCCTCTGCGACTATGAGACGTTCGGCAATTTCTTTGCCTGCAACGGGCTCGCTCATGACACCTTCACAAGGCTGGTACAGAACAATCGAACGGTGGTGGAGATCCGCAGCACCACGGAAGACCTTGAGTACGAGGAGGACGAAGACGAATGAGATACGCAATTCTTGCGCTGGTGGTCCTGGGTGGTTGCCGGGCCTTGCCGTCTGACGATTTCATGGACCCGATCCCGACGGGTGATCCGGTAGCCCTCCGGGAGGCTGCCATCGTCTCAGAGGCCAAGGCGACGGCGTACAGCCGTTTGGCCGATGAGGCGGCTGGACGCTGGGACCGGCTCGTAGAGGGGGCTCAGGAGGCCGCTGAGGGTCTTGGAGCCCCTGCGGTCCTCACAGGGCTTCTGGGGGCCGCTGGCGGCTTCCTCGTGCCTACGCCGGGGCAGAGGCGTCGGGAGAGGGTGGCGAAGGCCGAGGGGGAGTCAATCGGTGCAGGAACACGGCAGGGTTGAGCCGTCGTCCTCGAAAAGCTGCCCCTGGATGGTGAGCTGTGTAATGATCTGCCGATAGCTGGGGCGATCAATGCGGAATGGCTTCCCAAGTCTTTCTTCGGCCCTAGCCCACCATTCGAGCAAGGATGGATCTTCGTTCCCGACCATTTCGATTCGTCCGCGACTCTTGAGGAAACAGCCGCAGCAATTCCCCATCCAGCGGGGGATCTCAAGCCGCCACGGGTGAGAAGACCAGAAGGTCTCCACATCTTGCAGAGTGTGGCCCGAAAGATACATCGGACAGACAACGGTTTCCCTCGAGTTGTCTGGTTTGATGCGTTGGGCGCGCTTGGGTTCATCTGCACGAAGGCCAATAGCTGCGTCCCAGTCATCCCAGCCCAAAGACATCAGATAGGCGGCCATCGCCCTCATCTTGAGGTTGACGGTGCAGATTCTCGCAACTGGCGTGGGTGGATACTCGCGCTTGTCTATTAGCGCGTCAAATGGCTCCCCATTGCGGCTTGCTGTTTCCGGTTCAACCACCTTGAATTTCTTTTCTAGGTCGTATTCAATCCACCGGATGGGAACGTTCCACTCCTCTTGAACACGCTGGACAAAGTCCAGGGTCTTTGGGTGTTCCAGACCGGTGTTTGCAAATAGGACCAAGCCATCGGACGGCAAAGCGCCGTCGTAAGCGTCCAGAATGTTCCTGAGCATAAACGCGGATGATTCGCCGCCAGAAAACTGGACCGAAAAAGGTGTTTGGATCTTGTAGTGATTCAGCACGCATAATCTCCTTCCGGCCGAGCCGGTGGCTCCCGTTTGGGCTTGGCCTTGCCGCCATCAAGGCGGCGATGGCAATCGTGGCAACACGGGAGCAGGTTGCTCCAAGTCATTGCAAGGTCGGGGCGCCGTCTTACTGGCTCGATATGATGTACATCGGTCGCGGCCTGCCTGCCGCACTGGCGGCAAACAGGCTCACGACGTAGCACCCGATCCCGCAGGGCTCTCCACTTGTCCGCATCGGCCCCCGCCCTGGGGTCACGATTCGGGAAATGGTCGCGGTATCGGGGCATCAGAACGGGGCTTCCACGCTGTACGGAGTGATGAGGATTTCCATCGTTCCCTCTTCCATCTGCACCTCGTCGCGGTGGCCCTCCTTGCGCTCGATGGTGATCCGATCAATCTGCGAGTCGTCTTTCCAGACTGAGAAGGATTCTGTGATGGCATCCAGTGGCCCCTTGATGTAGTTGTCCAGATCACGGCGTCGGCGGTCCCCCCAGTAGATCCAGATGGCAACGTGATACCGATCGTCGTCAGCCTCCCGGTCAAGCTGCGAAGCAATGACATCGGAGGCCCGATCTTTCCATTGTCGGTATTCCTTGGTGAGCCGCATGTTCTTGTACATGCGGTTGTTGGTAGATGGCGGCACGGTCAGCGTGAGATTCATTCCTCTTCTTCCGGCTGCTGTGCGCTCAGTTTGTCGTGGTGTTCCCGAAGCGGGTCAACCATGACGGTGGGGTGCAGGATGTTTTCTTCCCGCTGACGTTCCCAGGCGTTCGGCTCGTTCACTTTGATCTCCTTGAAATGATGAACTCGATAGACAATACCACGCCGATCGTGATACCCAAAGCAATAGCGGCGACTTGAAGTTCGGTCATGTCAGCTTCCGTAGAGGGTGTAGGTGGCGTTTCGAGTCTCGCCATGCTTGACGATGCGGTTCCGTGCTGCAAGATTGCGAAGTGATCTTCGGGCCTTTTGGATGTCCATCTCCAGAAGTTCCGCCAGTTCGTTGGCTGACCACTCCCCCGATCTTGTTTCCATCACCGCCAGTATCCGCTCGCCATCGTACTCCGGCACGGACACGAAGCGATTGATGACCCCGGGGAGATAGTGGTATTCCCGCTCTTGGTCCATGTGGCAAGGGACCACGGACTCGATCTCAGGGAATCGACCCTTGCCCCCAAGGATGCGGATGCGGTCTTGGGTGGTCTCATCCGTCTCGATGGCTTCCTTCTCGCCAAGAGATCGGAACGAGAGCAGGACATCAGGCTGCTGCTGCCAAGCCCCACACCCCCGGGGCTCATGACCGCCCTTCGTCGTGTGGTGCAATAGCAGCAAGGACGCCCCCGTCTCGCTGGCGATACGTTCGAACGCCATGAGAGCCCGCAGCACCTCGGAGTTGTCGTTCTCGCTGACAATCGCACCGAAGCGGGACACGGGGTCAACGATGAGCAGCCCGATTTCTAGGGTCTTGACAGTATCCACCACTGCGTCAACCCAATCGTCAAGGTCTGCTGAGGATGCGGGAGCAATCCTCCCGTGCCCCCGGTGCAGGATCCGCAGCCAGCTCTTGTCCTCATCTTCCCCGGGCAGCTCCGAAGCGAACTCGGCCCAAGCCCATGCGGTCTCTTCCGAGATGATGAGCGTACGCGCTGGCCGGATGCTCCCCGTGGGCACCATCGCGGGGACCGCTGAATAGGTCTGGAAAGCTAGGTGGATCCGCCGAAGCCAGTCACGCACAAGCGTTGACTTGCCTGCCTTCGGAGCCCCCGATAGCAGCGTCACATGCCCCCGGTACAAACATCCTGGGACAATGGCGGACGGGCTCTCGATGTCTGCGGTTGCCAGCTCCGAAGCTAGGTCGGGGACAGGCAGCGCAAACTTCCGGATATCTCTTTGATCTGGGTTTCCGCAGTTCATCGTTGTTTGGCTTTCTTGTGTACCCCCAGCACCAAATGACGCATGGCAGGCTTCGCCAGATCCCCGGAAAGGCACCGCATCATGCGACGGAAATCCTCAGAGTATGAACGCCACAGGTTCCACCCCTCGTGCTGCCTGCCCGCTGAGACCTTGAGGGTATACCGAAGATCCGGCAGGCTCAGTAGGTCCAGCTCCCGAATCAGTCCGATGGTGCAAGCCCATGCGGTAGGGGCGTCGAACTCTGGATCAATGTCCATAAGGTCGATTTCCCCCATGCTTCGAACCTTGCGCAGCTTTCTGCGGTGGGTGGTGTGCCAATACATACCATCCCGGAACGCACACAAGTTGTACGGGGTGGGTTCCTTGTCTCGCAAGAGAGCCCGATCCGGGCGATCGAGTTCGTACATATCGGCGATGTCGGCAGCGCGGAGAAGTACCCTCTTCCAGCGCGCAGGATTTACGTACCAATAGTCAGCGACCATAGGTCCTCCTCAGATACTTGGATGACTTGCCAGCCTAGTTCGGCTGCAAGTGACTCTCACCACGGGGGAGCGGCTGCGATGTCCTCAAGGTTGAGGTGATCACGCTTGCCGGGGTTCGGCTTGTGGATGATCGTGCAGGTGAAACGAT
>CAXBRK010000040.1:0-16314 GCA_963978155.1 uncultured Phycisphaera sp.
TCACCTCGACCATCCGCAACGCTCGAAACATTGGGCCGAAGAAGCCAAAGCCTTGGTTCGTACCGAGTTCACCGTCGATGCCATGGTGGATGCGTTGGAGGCGCTGTATGCCAAGTTGTTGGCTTGAAGCGGCGGTCTTGCTGTTTGGCCAAACCTTTGGGTTGGCTGCGGAGGATGTTCGTCCAACGTTGACCGCGCCGACGTATCAGACGGTGTTGCGTGAAACCCTTGAAGCAGAGTGTCAAGCGCTGGGGGACTCAGACGATTGGCCAAGTCGAGCGCGACGAGGTTGGCGTCAACTGATCGTGGCCCATCTCAAAGCGGCGGACCAAGATCCTGCCGGAGACCGGTTGTTTGCGCGGGCCATTCGCATGCACAGCCTCACCTCTTCCGTGGATCAGAAGATTGCTGAGGGCAATCTTGCCCTCTGGATGCAACTTGGGATAGCCGAACCAAACACTGGCCACGTGGCTTCGGTGTGTCGTGCCTTGCTCAACAAGTCCACAAGCTTTTCCGAGGCGGCTATTGGAATTCTCCAATCGGATCTGGAAGTTGATCCGCGATGGCAGCCGTTCGCCGAAGATCTTCGACAACGGTTTGATCTTCCCAGTGTGCGGAATTGCTGCCAGACCGCCACGCAAACGCAGGCTTTTCTTGAGTCGGCAGGCTTTCCGTCGGGTGAGTTGGGCCTGCAGTGGCGGGACGATATTCGCGATGTTCGAATCCGTCTCTTGAACCCGAGTACCCGTGCCCGAGCTTGGCATGAAGCCAAGGTCTACGACGCTTTGCATCCGGTGGTGGAGCTGCTGGGTCGCGTGGGTTCCCGAGAAGCCGAAGTGCTGCTGCAGGGGGTAGAGCAACTGCGCTCGTCGCTGCTGCAAACAGATTCCGATGAATTGTTGGACACCAGTGGTGTGGAACGTCTCGCGGTGGTGGTTGAGCAATTTGTGAAGCGAACGGAAATGGATCCAGACCAAGGTGGACGGCTCTTTCGGCACCTCTTTCCTGAGCTGCGGATTCAAATTCGGGCGGCGGATCGTGAGATCTTGTCTCGTTTGCCTGAGATCCTGGGAGGACGAGAAGTCCTATTGGACCCAGGTCGTTTGGCCGTCTACGAACGGTTCCGGACGCGCTCCAATCTGCTTGGGTATGCCCAGTCCCTCGAAGAGTGGTACATGTGTTGGTGTGATCTCTTTCCCGAAGATCGCGAGCGGTTGGAGATGGTGCTTCGAACCGCATTGGCCAGCGCAATCGATGCGGTACTCGGTGATGACGCCGTGCAGTGGATTGAATTGTTTTTGGACCGTTGCGAACTGTTGTACCCAAAGCGATTGGAGTCCAGACTGTCGGAGGTGCCTTGGCTTTCCCAAGTCCACAATGCCTTCAAGGACCAACTGAAGAGCGCTCGTGATCGTTGGTGGGATTCAGTACTGAAAGGACAGTACGACGGAAGCGATCTTCGGCCGTTCGAATTCCTTCGCTTGGTTGAGGCTCTGCACGAGGCCGATCAACACTTGCCGCACGGCTATTGCGTCCCCCGATCTTTGCTCACCACGGAGTTACAATTTTTGCAGGAAGAACTTCCTGCCGCGCTGCTGCAAACCGATGAACAGCGAGACGAGGTTCTTGCTCGCGCGCCGTTGGTGGATTTGACGGTGCGTTTGGCGAAAGCGAAGCCTGAATTGGAAGCGGATGCGTTGCAGGCTTTTGTCCGTGACGCCCTTGAACTCGTTCCTGATCCGTTTGCGGAGCGTCGTGCTGAATTGGATTACGTGATTCGGTACGCCATCGAAGCAAGTTTCTTGGAGGAACGTGGTTTGGCATTGCCCGCGCTCCAGTTGCGTCAAGGGTGCGCTGCCACCATCCGATCGTTGCAGCATCGTTACGGCGTCTGAAGTCCAGTGGAACCAAAGCCACCCTTCCCGCGGTCGGTTTCGTCGAGCGTTTCGGTTTCGATGATGTTGACCGTGGGGACCGCCGCGATCACCATTTGCGCGATCCGCATCCCGGGCTCCACCACGAAGGCCTCGGACCCAAGATTGATCAGCGGGACTTTGACTTCGCCGCGGTAATCCGCATCGATGGTGCCGGGCGCGTTGGGCATAGAAATGCCATGCTTGAGGGCCAGCCCCGAACGCGGGCGCACTTGGGCTTCGTAGCCCGCCGGCAGCGCCATGGCGAACCCACAGGGAATCGCGGCAATGGCTCCAGGCTCAAGGCGAACGGCCGAGTCCATGGCCGCACTAAGGTCAAGGCCCGCCGCTTGGGCGGTGGCAGGCTGAGGAAGCGAGGCGTCCGGACGCAGCCGGGTCCATCGAAGTTCGACCGGTTGGTTCATGGCGTGGAGCCTATCGGCGGGCCGATACACCGGTATGCGAATTTTGATCACAGGGGCCGCGGGCTACATCGGATCCCACGCGGTTGCGGGACTCAAGCAGCAAGGGCACGAAGTGCATGGGCTGGATGATTTCCGGGCCGGTCGTCCAGACGCCCCCGAGCATTTGGGCGTGCCCTTCCACGTGCTCGACGCCGGAGATGAGGAGGCCGTCTTGGCCCTCCTGCGAGACGAATCTTTTGATTGCGTGCAGCATTTTGCGGCGGATGTGCATGTCAGCGCTTCGGTGCGTGAGCCCATCCCAACCTGGGAGAACAACGTGGGCACCACCACCCGGCTCCTTTCGGCGGTCCGCCGGGCCGGCGTGCCCAAGTTTGTGTTCTCGTCCACTTGTGCGGTGCTTGGTGATTCGGGCACCGCCTTTGTTCGCGAGGATGATCCCATTTGTCCCATGAGCCCTTACGGCTCCACCAAAGCCGCCTGTGAGCGTTTGATCGAAGAAACGGTCTCGGCGGCGGCCATGGCCGGGGCACCATTTTCGGCGGCGATTTTGCGGTATTTCAACGTCTGTGGGGCGGGAGCGGGACCTTTTGGTGAACCCATCGCGGGTTCAGGCCATGATGTTCGCCTCAGCCAAGTCCTGCTTGATGTGGTGCAGGGGCGGCGGGAGCATTTGACCATTTTCGGGACGGATTACCCCACCCCCGATGGAACGTGCGTGCGGGATTACATCCACGTGGATGATGTGGTGGCCGCCCATGCGGTCGTGGGCGATCGTCTGGAGCCGGGTCAACTCTGCCGATACCACGTCGGGACGGGAAAAGGCACCAGCGTCCAAGAAGCGGTGGAGGCCGCTCGGCAGGCCTCCAGCCACCCTATACCGGTCATTTTGGGCGATCGACGACCCGGTGATGCCGATTCCGTCATGGCCGATTCAAGCCGATTGCAAGCGTTGGGATGGACCCCGGGGCATGCAAGCTTTGCTTCCATGTTCGCCAGCGCGCTGAATCATCCCGGGCCCCAATGAGGACGCGGTTTTTACCCCCAGCTGCCGTATACTTTGCAGTTCATCTGCCCGCGAGGAGCCATGCATGAGCGCCATTGACCACCACGATGACCACGCCGACGAGCCTTGGCTCCAACACCACTGGAACAACTCCGGTCAGCAATTTGAAGCTGGCAAGTTGGGCATGTGGCTGTTCTTGGCCACCGAATTCCTGTTGTTCGCGGGCTTGTTCTGCGCGTACGCGGTCTACCGCTCCAATCACCCCGAACTCTTTGAGTACGGGGCGAAATTCTTGGACTGGAAGCTGGGGGCCACCAACACCGCCGTGCTGATTGCCTCTTCTTTCACCATGGCGTGGGCGGTCACGGCGGCCCAGCGCGGACAGGTGAAGTTGATGAATGGTTTGCTGTTCATCACGTTCTTCGGCGGCGTTGGCTTCTTGGGCATCAAGTACATCGAGTACACCAGCAAGTTCAAAGACAACATCTACTGGGGTACCGCGTTGTACGAAGAAGTCGAGGGCGTGACCCACGACTTGACCGTGACCGAAGAAGCCGTGGCTGATGATGCTGTGATGGTCGAAACCCGCTTCGATCTTCCTGCCCCTCAACCCGAAAACCTCTCCGCAGTCGCGGAAGCTCCGGCGGGCCCTGGCGGGTTGTCAGCCGGCGGTTTGGCCATGCTCGATGCTGAGCAAGCCGAAGCCCACGAAGACGACCACCATGATGACCACGCTGACGATCATGGTGATCATGACCATCACGCGCACGGTGACCATGGACATGATGCTGGTCATGATGGTCATGGGGGGCATGACGACCACGCCCACCACCCGAATCCTCGCGTGGATCCCGAACGTCCTGCCAACGCCCACCTCTACTTTGGCATTTACTACACCATGACCGGCTTGCACGGGGCCCACGTCATCATTGGCATGATCGTGATCGCATGGCTCTTCCTGCGTGGCATGCGTGGTGACTTCAGCGCGAAGTACTTCACACCAGTTGATCTTGGCGGCCTGTACTGGCACGTTGTCGACCTGATCTGGATTTTCCTGTTCCCGCTGCTGTACTTGGTCTGACCGACCACGCAACTCACACCATCATGCTTCAGTGCATGGGGAAGATGCGGTAGCGAATCGGGTCGACGATGCCGTTGATTCGATCGGTAACTTCGTCCATCTGAAGCAGGGCATCAAGTTCATGGATCTTGGTGCTGTCGTAGCAGGCCAACACCGGCATGGACTGTTCTTCGTACACCCGGAATCGGCGGTGGATCACTTCGGTATCCGCATCGTCTTCACGCTTGGACTCGACCGCGCGCTTCACAATTCGATCGGCAAGCACGTCGAGGTCGCTGGCTTTGAGGTGCAGCACCGCGGAGACTTCCACCAGGTCCTGCAGGATGCGCGCTTGCTCGACCGATCGGGGGATGCCATCAAGCAGCAACATCTCTTTTTCGGGTTGGTAGCGTTCGGCGGCAATTTGGTTGTACAGGTAGCTGCGGAAGATGGCCATGGTCAGGCTGTCGGGGACCAGCAGCCCCTTGGCGGCGTAGTACTGGAACTCACGACCATGTTCGGAATCGGGGTCCAGCGAGCGAAAGACATCACCGGTGGCCAGATGGAAGAAGCCCTTCCGCGAACCCAATCGATCGCCCTGAGTGCCTTTGCCGGCACCGGGGTATCCAAACAGGAGTATGGCGTGGAATCGACTGCTCATTGGCGTTTTGGACATCCTAGTCTGACGTCTATTGTCAGTTCGGCTTGATTCTGCGACGACTTCAGTGTTTCCTGACTTTCAATCCCGGATACTCTCGGGTCATGGGTCGCGGGCTTCGATGTCGCTGGATTGAGCCGAGTGCATCACGGGTGCCAGACGGTTGGGAAGGGCCACCGTTGGTGGGCCGATTGCTCGCCCAGCGGGGAATCCAAGATCAAGCGGCCGCAGACGATTTCCTCAAGGCTCCCCTGACCGGGGTGCACGACCCTGAGTTGTTGCCCAACATCACGGAAGTGGCCCAAGCCATCCTTGCGGAGTTGGACAACACGGAGGGGCGCACCCTTTGGATCCACGGCGATTACGACGCCGACGGAATCACCGGCTCCACCATCTTGGCCCGCATGCTCAGGCAACTCCGGCCGGAAGCTTCGGTCGAGATCCATGTTCCCGATCGGATGACCGAGGGCTACGGCATCTCGGTGGCCAAACTCGAGGCCGTCGCGGCCGCGGGGGACCGCATGGTGGTGAGTGTGGACTGTGGGATCACGGCTCTGGAAGCGGCCACTCGAGCCGAAGAGTTGGGACTCACTCTTCTGGTGACCGATCACCACAAGCCACTTCAAGATGAATCCGGCGCACTCTCTTTGCCCGGGGTGCCCATCGTCCACCCTGGAATTGGTGGGTATCCGTTTGATGGGATTTGCGGGGCGGTGGTGGCTTGGAAACTGGCATGGATGTGTGCCCGATTGGCCGCCGGCGATGAACATGGACGTCTGCCCAGTCACCTTCGAAGCCTCTTGGCCGATCTGACATCGTTGGCCGCCATTGGAACCATCGCCGACGTCGTGCCTTTGGAAGACGAAAATCGAATGATTGCGGCTTGGGGGCTGCGGCACATTGCCCAGTGCCGTATTCCGGGTGTGGAAGCTTTGCTGCGGGTGGCCAATCTGGACAACAAACGCCAGTTGACCGCGATGGAAGTGGGCTTCCGCTTGGGGCCTCGCTTGAACGCGGTGGGACGACTGGGCAAAGCCGATGCGGCGGTGGAATTGCTGTGTACGTCCGACCGCAACTGTGCCGAGTCTCTGGCCGTCGCCCTCGATGAAGTGAACCAAGAACGCCAAGAGTTGACCAAACGCATGGCCCAAGAAGCCGAAGCCATGGCGCTGGCCAACGGGTTTGATCAAGACGACCGACGCTGTGTGATCTTGTGTGGCGACAACTGGCACCCGGGGGTGGTGGGCATTGTGGCCAGTCGCATGGTGGAACGTTTTGGCCGTCCGGCCATTTTGTTGTCTCGAGAAGACAACGTGTTGCGAGGCTCCGCACGTTCGATTGATGGCTACTCCATTCACGCTGGCATTGCTTCTGCCAAAGCGCATGTGCAAAAATTCGGTGGGCACGACATGGCGGCGGGCTTGAGCTTGGCGGCCGATCAATTCGAAGCATTTACCGATGCAGTGTTGCAACACGCCCAGTGCATCAATCCTGAAGATTTGACTCCAGCATTGCGTGTGGGCGCCGATGCGACCCTCCCAGAAGTCAATGTGGACTTGATCCAGTGGTTGCAGCAGTTGGAACCATTTGGGCGCAGCAATCCCGAGCCACTGCTTCGGATTGACGCCACTTTGGACCAAGCGGATCCAATCGGACGGACCGGAAGCCATGTGGCGCTTCGTCTTCGTGCCGAGGGCACGTCCCTGCGTGCGATATGGTTCAATGCGGCGGAGTGGTTGCCGAGGCTGGCGCGGGGTCGGCGTGTCCAGGTGCTCGGAGTCCCCCGTGAAAATCGGTTCCGAGGTTCGGTAACCGCAGAATTGGAAGTCAAAGATATGGCGCTGATTGCCGAGAGTGACCCATGCTGAGTGAACTGTTGTTGTCGCTGCTTCTGGTTTCGGTGAATGAAACCCACACCATTCCTGGTCTCTTGGATGAAGTCGTTGTCACCATTGATGACCGTGGAGTCCCCAAAATCACCGGGGAGCACCGTGCTGATGTTGTTCGGGTTCAGGGATGGATGCACGCACGGGATCGTTTGTTCCAAATGGACGGGTTGCGGCGCGTGAGCTCTGCACGTTTGGAAGGTTTGGCGGGCCCCCAAGCGCGTGGCGAAGATGACCGCTTCCGAAAATTTCGGATGCTGGAGGCGGCCGACGAGATTTATGCCGCTCTCCCTGAGGATCAACGACAACTTTTGATGGCCTACGCCGATGGTGTCAACGCGGGCGCCAAAGCCCATCCCAAAACACTTGAGCACACCATCCTTCAGAACAACTTTGAACCTTGGCAACCCCGAGATTCCATCTGTGTCTTGCAAACGATGTGGGCCGCGCTGTCCATTGAACGCCGCATGGAATTGGTTCGTGGGGTGGTGTCTGATTTGGGACCAGAGCTTTTTGAGTTCTTGGCCCGAGGTCGATCCCATTGGGACGCTCCCACAGAGATTTTTGCCAACGAGCCGCCCCGGCCCCCGGTGATTCCTTCGGCCGAAGCGGTGAACTTGCGGGACGATCTTGAGCGCTCTGAAACCCGAGGCCTGGTGCAACCGGTGATGGCCATGTTGGGGTCCAACAACTGGGCCGTCAGTAAAGAAAGATCCGCGACGGGCTACGCCATCTTGGCCAACGATCCTCACTTGCCCTTGAGTGCACCTGGATATTGGTATCGCGCGGATTTGCATTGGCCGGGCATGAACGCGATGGGGGCTTCACAACCTGGACTTCCGGGTGCCACCGTTGGCGCGACTGATCATTTGTCTTGGGGTTTGACCAACACCGGGGGCAACTTCTTGGACTACGCCGAAATCAAATTGCAGCGTGACGAAGAAGGATGGTTTTTTGACACGTTCGGGCCCAAAGAGCGTCTTCGCGGCGCGCCCATTGACGGTGAGGCCTTGGTCGGACTCCGGAGCACTCTGGGCCCGTTGGTGGAAGTGGTCTCTCAGGAAGAAGAAGAAGCCACGGTTCGATTTGCGGTTTGGACGGCCTTGCGTCCTGAGTCGGCCAACCTCACTCAGTTTCAGTTGCTCGAGGCGAAGAATGTTGATGAAGGGGTGGCCGTGACCAGCACTTGGTTCGGTCCCTCACAAAACGTGGTGATGGCCGACGCTTCGGGGCGCATTGGTTGGACCATCAGTGGCTTCATTCCCAAACGTCTCGGTTTTGATGGCAGCACGCCGGTGCCCTGGTCGGCAGATTGCCGGTGGGATTGGGGAGCGCAGGCGCCTCGACCTTCTGTGGTTGATCCGGAGTCTGGCGTCTTGTACACCGCCAACAACCGGGTTGCCGGATGGGAATACGCGCCGGCCATCGGAGAAAACTGGGACCCTGGCTACCGAGCCTCACGCATTCGTGATTTGTTGGCCCAGAAGCAAGAACACGACGAACAGTCTTTGTTGGCCATTGCTTTGGATACCCGGGTGGAGATGATGGATGCGTGGTACCAGAGGTTCACGGAGGCATTGCAATCGCTCGATGGCGGGAATGCAGGAAGGGCCCGCAACCTCAGCAAGGACTGGAACGGCACCGCTGCCGCCGATTCACGTTCTTACGTAATGGTGCAAGCTTTCCGAGAAGTCGTCGAAGACGCGTTGTTGTCACCTCTGGTGGCCCCGGTGGCCGAAGCCATGGAGGTGTACCAAAGCAAATTCCCCGCCCGAGAAGAAGCGGTGGAAGCCATTCTTCGGACCCGTCCGCTTCATTTGCTGCCTTTGCCGCATGACACATGGGAATCGTTCCTGAGCGACTGTGCCGAGAAAACCATCCAAGTTCTGATTCAAAAGGGTGGGCCCAATGCACTCGCCAAACGTTGGGGCGAGAAGAACAGCCCTGGGGTGGCCCACCCCATTGCGAATCAGTTGCCACCGCTGTTTGATGGACTGGTCCGGTTGCCGGACCCTCCTCAATCTGGAAGTATGGATGCAGTGAAGGTCATTCGACCAGGATTTGGCGCGTCACTGCGGATGGTGATCTCACCCTCAAACCACGACGCGGCCATCTACCACATGCCGGGGGGGCAATCTGGTGATCCCCGTTCGGACCAGTACCGCAAGGGCCACAACGCTTGGATCAAAGGCAAGCCCACGACCATGCGGTCAGGGCCGGCGGTGCGAACCATTCGACTTCAGCCTGCGGGCTGAGCGGGGCATCACCACGCCGCCAACTCACCCGTCAGCGGTTCCACAAGATCTTTCACCGTGACCACGCCGAGCGGAGTCAACGTGCCCGCCTTCACCACAATGCCCATGCCGCGGCCTTCGGACCGAAGACGGTCAATCGCTTCGAGCATGGAGTCGTTGGCGTCGAGCAGCAAGGGCTGACGCATCAAATCCACCGTGGCCCGATCAGGATCGGACAGGGCCCGCACCGTATTCAACACACCGACCAACCGACCATCGTTGTCGACCACCGGCAGACGAGTGAAACGACTTCGCTTCAGCACCCGCCGTCTGGATTCGGGATCAAGAGATCGTGAGATGGTGGTCACTCTTGCCCATGGCACCATGCGGGTGCGAACCCGGCGCACGCGAAGGGCCAAAATTCGATCGATCAGTTCGGTGTGTTGGTCACCAATGACCCCCTGTCGAGCGCCTTCCTTGAGGAGGCGAGCAATGCGACCGCGTGCATTTTCAGTTCGACCGGACCGCTTTCCCGAGAGGCGGCTGGCCAGGGCTTGCATGGTCTGGACGAAGGGCAGCAGCAGGACGATCGTCGCGGCCCAGCGGAGGATCGGCAACGGGGCGGACAGGGTGTACACCAATCGGTCGGCGTGACGGCGGAAGATTTCTTTGGGCAATGATTCGCCCAACACAAACACCAAGGGTGTGATCACCAGAGCTTCGATGGCGATGGCCAAGCCTTCGTTGGTGGCCAGATGGGCCAGCAATCCGCCCAAGCCGAAGGTGGCCAAGTAATTCATGCTGTTGGTGAGCAGCAGCAAGAGAGCCAGCAGTCGACCAGGTTGTCTTCGCTCTTGTTCCACGCGGCGGGCGGCGGTGTCACCGCCGAGTGCGCGGTGGCGAAGTTGCACTGGGTCCAGCACATAGAAGCCGGTCTCCAAACCAGAAGCCAGAGCGCTACCGACAAGGCCCAGAGCGAGGGCACTGCCCGACAAGATCAAGGGAAGGTCACTCGCCATCGGTGACCTCCAGAACGAGATTGATTTCTCGAATCCGGCGCTGGTTCGCTTTGGTGATAGTGACTCTGGTGTTGTCGATCACGAAAGCCTCACCGGCTTGGGGAACCCGGCCCAAGTGTTCCACCACGTACCCGCCCACGGTGGCCGATTCGGTTTCTTGCAAGACCAAGTTGAATTGGTCGGCCAGGTCGCGGATAGAGCATCCGCCGGGAACGGACCAGGATCCATCGTCATTGGCCGACGGCGCCAAGTCGGCCGGTCGGTGGTGTCGAAGGTCGCCCACCAATTCTTCGGCCACATCTTCGATGGTGAGAACGCCTTCGGTCCCTCCAAATTCATCAACCACGATCAACGCTCGAGACCCGGTGCGTTTGAACGCTTGCAGTGCATCTTCAAGCGTTGCGGTTTCGGGAATGGCGCGAACGGGCTGCAAGGCTGAAGGGTGTCCGACCGTGGGGAGCTCTCGGTGTAAGAATCGTTTGGCGTGCAAGAATCCGATCACATCATCGGGACCCTCACCAAACACGGTGACCAAAGGTGTTTGCTGCTGGGACAAGAGTCGGGCGGCCTCGGCCCGGGTGGCGTCGTGGGACAGCATGGGCATCCGAAGGCGGGGGGTCATGGCATCCCGCACGCGACGGGCGGGCATGGACATGAGCTCGGACAACATTTCGGCTTCACCGCTTTGCAGGACCTGATCGGCCGCCGCTTGTTCCACGATGCCGCGCAACGCGCGACGACCGGCATCCGGGTCTTGTTCCGCTTCAGAACCGGACAGCCGGGCCAATGGATCCACGATGGTGCGCTCGATGGTTGCGGCGACGGGGCCGGCCAGTTTGGTCCAGATCAACAGCGGTCCCGAAAGGATGACCGCGGCGGAGACCCGACCGGCATCGCACAACGCTTTGGGGATGATTTCGCCCACCACCACCAAGACCAGCAGCAGGCCGGTGGCGACACCCGCGGACCATGCGGCGCCAAGCTCGGCTTGCAGCAAGATGGCCGAAGTGATGACAAAGAACAAACAGTTGATGATGGTGTTGCCCATCAAGATGGAGACCAACAATCGTGGCTCGTCCTTGGTCAGCGCTTCGATGCGTTCGGAAACCGCAGGGTGACGGCCACGAAGTTCGGCCCGGTCCGCGGCGGACAGTCCAAACAGCATGGTCTCGGAGCCCGAAAAAAATCCGGACAAACCCAGGAGAGGCAAAGTGAAGAGCAAAGGAAGAAGGTCGACCCACATCACAGTTGCTCGCGGAGTCGTTCGAGGTACCGCACTTGATTCAACACCAACCGGACTTCGGTGCGTTCCTCTTCAGAGGCTGATTCGGCATCAAGCACGGGTGTGATCGCGGTGTAGGACTTGGTGCACTCGGTATCCACCCAAGCTTGCCACCGTTCGGTGGCGGGAGCGCCTTCGGCTTCGATTTCGGCATCAATGCGCTCGCGAAGTTCCAGCATTTCCATCAAGAACCCGTCGGGCAGCCGTTGGTCTTGGTCGGCATTGGGGCCGCCCAGCATGTTCAAACGCAGGTTGGCCCTTTGTTCTGGATTGGCCAACAACTCCCGGGCTTCATTGAGTTGGGCGGCGTGATTCACGCTGCCCCCGGCGTCGGGGTGGGCGGTGGCACTCGCCCGCATCCAAGCCATATCCAATGCGTCGGTCGAAAGGGTGAAGGTGCTTGGCAGTTGCAGCAAAGCAAAAGGATCGATCACGAGTCGAACTCCGAAATCCGCTGGGCCACCGAACGGTACACGTGCCGGGCCAAAATTCGGAAACGATCGGGACGAGGTCTGGGTTCGGTACGAAGCGAAAGTACCGCTTCCCGAAGTCGCCCTGGGAACTCGCGCGTGTCTTCCCCATCTTCCAATTTGAGCGGCGCGCCAAACGCAACGTGCGCGGTTTCCGGTCGAGGCACCGTGCTTCCAGGAGGCAGGATCTCGTTGCTACCCGTGACTCGAACCGGGACCACGGGGACCCCGGTTTTTTTGGCCAGCAGACCGATGCCCGGTTTGAATTCACCAGGGATACCCGTGCGGCTTCTCGTACCCTCGGGGTAAATCAAGAGGTTCCATCCGTGATCCACGAGTTCGATTGCGGTTCGAAGTGAACGGAGCGGAGATCCTCGGCGGTCAAAGGCAAACGCCCGGAACGCGCTGGCAACCGCAAACTCCACCGCCGTTTTTTGAATGTCCTTCAGCGAGTGGATTTCACTTGCCGCCCCAAAAGTGTCTTGGGCGGCGGCGACGCATGTGCGGTTTCGAAGGCGTGAGGGCAACACCGACAGAATGGCTTGGGTATCGGCGTGGCTGGTGTGGTTGGCGGCCAAGATGAAAGGGCCATCAATGGCCCGAAGTCGGCCCAAACCTTCACAGGTCCAACCAAATTGCAAGGCCCACTGCAGCAGCATGAGGCCACCTTGGGCAATGGGACGGGTGCCTTTGACCAAGGGATGGTCAAAGGTTCGCTCGATGTCTTCGGCAGTCGGGTGGGGGGCTGAGTCGCTCACTTGCTGTAGTGTAAGGTCGCAGCGTCAAATCGCCCATGCTCAAAGGAGGCCCCATGACTCATCCTGAACACTCGGTATTGCAGCAGCACCGCGCCAGCGTGGTTTTTGGTTTGGGATTGTCCTCCTTGATCATCAACGTGGTGGGATGTTGCGCCAACCAGTTCGTCCCCTTCGTCTTCACGGTGCTCGCGGTGGTTCTGGGCATCCTTGGTTGGGTTTTTGGCCGCCATGACTTGCGGGCCATGGAAGCCGGGATCATGGACCGTTCCGGGTACTCAACCACCAAGTCGGGCAAAACCCTCGCCATGGTGTCCGTCCTTCTGTCCATTGTGGTGTTCGCACTTCAGATCCTGATTGTTCTGGGGCTCATCGCTGCTATTGGTCTGGCAGGAGCCGCGGGTCCCTAAGGCCGATCAGATCTTCTTGCCCGCGGCTTCGCTTGGGGTAAACTATTTGGCTCTTTGACATCAGGGGCCGACTGGTTTTGACCGGACGGTTGACGTCTTCTCGCTGCGTGTCGCGGCGCACACACCCGCGTTACCAAGTGTGCAAAACCCTTATCTGCAAATTCGCAGTACTCCCTCGCGGCCTAAACCGCGACGGTCACCACCCGACGCCTTCTGAGGTGGGGACCGACAATTCGAAGGCTGGCCCAAACCTGTACGACGGGGGGGAGGGTAAGACAACACTGTCGTGTGGAATTCTGGAATGCTGTCGCTTGCAGCCCAGATGCCCGAGATGAAAGAAGCGACTGCACACGGAGATGCGGCTGATTGATCCGCCTCGGCACGGGGGTTCGAATCCCCCCGGCTCCATTTTTATTCTTTGGTATGCAAATGCCCAAAAACATATTTGATTTGAATTGAGACTCCGATGGAACAAGAGACAGCTAGACCACTCATATTGTGGAATGGGTTTCCGGCCTGCGGACTCTTATTAAAAAAACTGCTTAAGGCTTACCCTGGAACACCTGTGTTCGCCACAAGACCGGGAGTGCCTTTTGAGAACCTAGAACATCATTTAGGACAAGAAATTCATTGGCTTCAATCAGCCAATGACATCTGTCAATATGAGGACCAGCTTGAAGATCGAAACATAATTGTGAGTTCGGGATGGATTCACAAGGAGTGGATGCGAATTTCAAACTCTTTGAAATCAAAAAACAACGCGGTACGAATTGGGGTCGTCGACAATTCAATCAAAAATAATCTGCGACAGTTCTTGGGAGGCCTGTACTTCAGAGCAGTTTTGCGTCAGCAATTTGATGCAATGTTTGTGCCCGGTAAGCATGGCGAGCAACTCTTGGCACGGTGGGGTATGCCACCAGAGCGTATCTACCCCGGCGCTTATGGAGCATTCGAAGAGATCTATCGAGATACAAATCCAATCCTGAACAGAAAAAATGAAATTCTCTTTGTTGGCCAGTTGATAGAGAGAAAAGGGGTTGATGTCATGCTTCGTGCGTTTAAGCGATACAGAAGCGATGGCGGGTCCTGGACTCTTCGTGTTGTAGGCAGTGGCGCTTTAGAAAGTGCGTGTCATGGGGATGGCATTCTGTTCGATGGATTCCTTCAGCCGAACGAAGTCTCTTCGGCAATGAATCAATCAAAAGCATTTATTTTGCCGAGCCGCGAGGAGCATTGGGGGACAGTGGTTTGTGAAGCTGCCGCATGTGGATCTTTCTTAATTACCACGAAAGAGGTTGGTTCAAGTGCGGACCTTGTACGACGGGGCGTCAATGGGATTGAGTTGCAAAACTTAAAAGAATTTGATTTGTACTCTGCTTTCTGGTCGATTCAGCGATCAACAGACCAGTCCCTTGAGACTGCTTCGAGGGTTTCTAAGGCCTTAGCTTCGACGTACGACAGCGATTCTTATCTCGCAGCATTCAATCGAATGGCAACAGATTTCGGATTGGGCACGCGCAGTTCTTGTGGTTAATCATTCCGGCGGTGGCTTGTAAAACTTTGTCTTGGTCAATAATCCCTAGACCCTTTTTTATTGAGTTGAGGGGCTGGTGCCCGGTGCACTGGTTGTCGGACGGACTTCAGTTTGGTTCTGCAGAAAGTCCTTTTCTGTCAGCAAGCGGTCCATTTCCGATGAGTTGGCTCAATTCATCGCAGGATCCTTGAGAATTTTCAGGGCCCATGAACTATTTCTGGCGAAGTTCCCATGAGAATTGGACGATGGATGAATCTCAACAGTGCTCAAAGCGGATTTATCGCTACTGAAAGGCTATTGTGGGTGATTCATGAAGCATCGAATTCTTGTCACTGGCGGCTCCGGATTTTTGGGATCAAAACTGTGTGAGAACCTCGTGCAAGAGGGGCATGACGTGGTTTGTCTTGACAATCTTTTCACCAGTCAAAAGGACAACATCACGCCCTTGTTGGGGGCTGGCAACTTTGAATTCATTCGCCACGACGTCACCCAGCCCATTTGGCTCGAGGTTGATCAGATTTACAACCTGGCTTGCCCTGCAGCGCCAGGTCACTACCAATTCAACCCAGTAAAAACCATGAAGACCTCGGTCTTGGGTGCTATCAACATGCTTGGCCTGGCCAAACGTTGTCGAGCCCGTATTTTGCAGGCTTCTACCAGCGAGGTGTATGGCGACCCTGATGTTCACCCCCAGCCCGAGTCCTATCGCGGATCGGTGAATACCTTGGGTCCACGAGCTTGTTACGACGAAGGAAAACGGGCCGCAGAAACGCTGTTCATGGATTACCACCGCATGCACGGCGTTGACATTCGAATTATTCGGATTTTCAACACCTACGGACCTCAGATGCACCCTTTCGACGGCCGTGTGGTATCGAATTTCATCATGCAGGCTTTGCACAAAGACGAGTTGACCATGTTTGGCGATGGTTCTCAAACCCGGTCATTCTGTTACCGAGACGATCTCATCGACGGCATGATGAAGTTGATGAACCAAGACCAAGTTGTCGGCCCGGTGAATATTGGAAATCCCACCGAGTTCACCATTATGGAATTGGCGGAACTCGTGCTTGAATTGGCTAAGGTCGATTGCAAGATTTCACACAAGCCTCTCCCCGCAGACGATCCGCTTCAGCGCCGGCCCGATATCACTTTGGCGAAGTCCGCATTGAACTGGGAGCCCAAGGTGCATTTGCGTGATGGGCTGCTGAAAACAATCGAATGGTTCAAGTCGATCGACCAAACGAAGTATCGAGCTCCCACGCCAAATTATTAAGCGATCGTACTGCTATTTTGGTGCTGGTTACCCTGCATTTTGATGTCCTACTATGAGGCTGCTATGAATTTGACAATGGTTGGTACCGGTTACGTGGGCCTTGTGACGGGGACTTGTTTCGCGAACACGGGGAATACCGTCACTTGTTTGGATGTTGACCCGGGGAAGATCGACCTTTTGAACAATGGGGGTTGTCCGATTTACGAACCTGGCCTGCCAGAGTTGTTGGACAAGAATTTCCAAGAGGGTCGGTTGCACTTCACTCTTGACAAAGAGCAGGCCTACAAGAACGCTGAGATTGTTTTTATCTGCGTCGGCACACCCACCGGTGAAGATGGCAGTGCTGATTTGCAGTACGTCCTGAATGCGGCTCGAGATATTGGCGAAGC
>CAXBRK010000041.1:0-15448 GCA_963978155.1 uncultured Phycisphaera sp.
AGCCGTGAGAAAAGGACGCTGGAAGCTCCACTTGCCGCATACCTACCGCACCATGCAGGGGCAGCCTCAAGGGGGCGGCGGAAAGCCCGGGCGTTATCGCTGGGATGCCAAGATTCAAGAATCCTTGTTCGATCTGGAATCCGATCCCTATGAGCGTCATGACATCGCAAGTACCCATCCCGAGGTGGTACGCGAACTCCGAGAGGTTGCCGAACAGTGGCGAACGCGCCTCGGAGATGCGCTTACTGAACGGACCGGATCAGAGGTTCGCCCCGTCGGCCAGATCGATCCGCCTGCCAACTGAGGAAGCCAACCCAAAGCCAAATCGCCGCCACGATCGTCCACGCCGTTCTTGGTTCTGCAGGCAGTTGGTCCGCCGCCCAGTACCCGCTGGTGGTGGAGAGGTTCTGCATCGCCATCAGGGCGGTGAAGCATGATGCGGCGATTGCGGTCGGCGCGACACGCATGGCGAGGGTGAAACTGCCGACTGTCACTGCTCCCGCGGCTGCGGATTGCAACACCAAGGTGAGGCTGACGATGTCTTTGTTGTGGAACAGTCCTGGACTCAGAGAGAAAATCAACATTGTGCTCGCATGAAGCGTCGCGGCCAGCACTCCAATTTTTCCAGGGCCGTACCGACTGACCAAGAAGCCACCACCGACCGCTCCCACGAGGCCAGCGGTGACGCCCGGGCCACCGTTCAGGACGGCCCAACTCGTGGCGGTCCAGCCGTATTGTTCGATGAACAGCGTGTTGGCAAGGGGCGTTAAGAGAGCGCTGGGAAGACCAATCATCAGGCACAACACCAATGTCCACCAGAATGGGCGTTGGCGCAGCAACTCGCCGAGGGCGTTGGTCCAGTCTTTGGTTGAGGATTGAGTCAATTGTTCGTGGTTGGGTTCACGAAGAAAGAGGGGGAATGCTCCAATCGCCCCCACCACGCCTGCCTGGACAAGTGTGCCAACCGACCAACCAAAGTCTTGAATGAGGAGGGCCAACCCCGCGCCTCCAAGAGCCGTACCGCCATATTTGGCGCCGTACATGATGCCGTTCGCCCGACCTCTTTCACGATCCGGCATCACGTCAACCGCCAGAGCATCGGTGGCCACATCCTGCAGTGCAGCGAACACATTGTGGGCCAACAGCCAAGCGGTCAATTGATCTGGTGAAGCAAGACCTTCCTGAGACAAGCCAAACAGCGTTGCCATCATGCCAATCTGAGCCATCAGGATCCAAGGCCGACGTCGCCCACCCGGAAGGCGGATACCGTCCACCAGCGGTCCGCCAACGAATTTCAAACTCCAAGGCAACACCACGGCGGCCAGAATGTTCCCGATCGTGCCCGCATCCACGCCTTGCTCGGCCAGAAGTGCGGCGAGGGTGATGGTGGCAAAGCCCCAAGGGATGCCCTGGGCGAGATACAGCGCCGCCACAACCAGCAGCCTCCGAGTGGCGCGGTCGGGCCCTTCAATTTCGTATCTGCTGGGGATCAGAGAGATGCTCCCCACTGGGCAAAGATGGAGTTCAAACTGGCGTTGGCCTGCTCTGGAGGAGTCGATCCGCTGCCGGTTGTGAAGGGGATCGGTGTGGACCATGGGGACCACGCCAGATTTTCATCTCGGTATCTCACCCTCCAAAACAACTGCTGTTCAGCGGGAAGCGCTGCATCAAAAGTCGTCTTGGTGACATCAGGGTCTTTGACGGTGTCGACGCTGTACCACGTGGCTTCTTTGTCGGGCGAGCGCCACAGATTTCGGTAGCGCCGCCACGCCTCCTGAATGGGCTTCTGAAAGTCTTCAGTTTGATTTCCAGAAGCAACCTGCCAGTGGCTTTCGTGGGCGAAGTTCCGTCCGTCACGGGCGTCAGGATCTTGAAAGGCCGTCGCGTGGAAGACTGTTCCTGTGGTGGATACGGGATCGCTGTCGGCGTTGGGGGACAGTCCCTTGGGGGTTGATGGGGGTACCGGATAACGCTTCAAGATGAAGAGATCCGTCTCTTCGTTGTCCTTCTTCACAAATTCGTTGCCCCGGCTGAGGCGGCGCAGCGTCATGGTGGGATCGTCTCCGGCGGTGGTCTCCACGTGGCAGAAGCCCCAATCTGGCGTGGAGATTTCAAATTCTTCGTAATCCGCTTGTGGGTATTCCCACCAATAGTCGGGATTCCCCATGCCGCTGGCCACGTTCACCATGCCGTGCATGTGATCGCGATGCTGCCCTCGTGAATACGAGTGGGTGTGTCCAAAGAAGTGCACGGATGGCTTCCCGGTCTTCTGAGAAAAGCGAACCATCTTCTCGACAATTTCCGTGGAAAAGGTTGTTTCCCCGGGGGTCCAAGACTCCGAACGGTGGGGGTGGTGGAATTGTGCGAAGACAAAATCAATGTGCTCTGCTTTAGCGGCTGACTTCAGGACCGCGTCAAGCCATGTCAGTTGATCTTCGATCCGGTATCCATCGTTGGTATCAAGTCCAATGACTCGGCAGTTGCCTTGGTCGGTCCAGTACCAATGTTCTTCATAACCTGGTGTTCCGTTGTCAGGTACATCGACGTATTGAAAGTACAGGGGATGGTTTTGTTCGTGATTTCCAGGGGTGGCGTAGAAAGGAACGCTTCGAAAAAGCGCTGCACCTTGACCAAAAAAATCCCTGGTCCAGTGCGTATGGTTGCCTCCCGTCGAGACCAAATCGCCAGGGATCAAAATGAAGTCTAGCGCGGCATCGAGCTCAGATTGAGCGTGCCGAATGGACCATGGCACGATGCCCTGCTCAACCATCTCTTGGTGCTTGCGCGGGTTGGCGTTGTCCAGTTGCACGTCTGAATAGGCAACGAATCGTTGTCGACCTTCATCACTGGCCAGAGCGGGGGTCCGGAACACGTGCACCCCATGCGCCGCATCTCCGGTTTTGACTTGGTACCAGACTCGACTGTCCGGAGGAAGATCATTCAGAGCGACGTGATGGACGAGGTGCCCTTCAACGGTGGTCTGTGATGTCCCACTGGCGGACCGGCCGAGGTTCTCGGTGGTTCCGTATTCCACAACGCACTCGGTGCTGTTGCCTTTGGTCTCCCATGCCACCACGATGGAGGATGGCGTTGCGTTTTGCAGATACGGAGAAACCACGATTGTGTCGGGCATGAAGCCCAACACCCCTAGAGCAAAATTCATGGTTTCAAACTACCGGATGCTACGTGCCCCGACCACCGATCTCTTTGGCTTTCGCGGCGCCAAGTTGTTGGGCGGCGGCATCGGTGATGGCCTCGAATGCGGTCGGGCGATCACCTGCCAGGGCCTGATCACCAATGTGCAGCGTCTGGGTTGGGAATGCGAATTCAACCCCAAGTCCTTGGGCCAAGCGCAGAATATCCAGCATCAATTCATGTCTTCCGCGCAGCTCATCGGCCCACGTCTCACAGTCAAAGAACATGTACAGCAGCACGTTCAAGCTGGATTCGCCAAAGCTGTTGAGCTCGACATAGCACACGTCCTTCCGGGTGTCCGTTCGGTCCATGACGAGTGCTTTCACCCCACTGCAAAACGCTTCCACTTGTTCGGGGCTTGTTTCGTAGCGCAGGCCAAGAGTTGCTTTGAACCTTCGGTAGTTGCGTTCGCCGTAGTTGTCGACGATAGCGGTGGTCAGTTTGGCGTTCGGGATGCTGACCAAGGAGTTGTAGAAGGTGCGGACGCGCGTCGATCGGAGACCAACTTCTTCCACAGATCCATCCACGCCATCAATCTGGACCCAATCACCCACCGAGAACGGGCGGTCCAAGACCACCGTGACCGATCCGAAGAGGTTTTCCAAGGTGTTCTGGGCCGCGAACGCGAAGCCGATGCCGCCAACCCCAAGCGCGCCAAGAAGCGGTGTGATGTGCAGTCCGAGGAGGGGCGCGAGGTTCACGGCGCCCATGGCGATCACCAAGACTTTGAGCGTCTTGCGTCCGAGTGGGACCAAGATGTCATCCAGGGTGCTCTCGGTCTTGCCCGCCTTCTTGGTTGCCCACGCGCCCAACGCGTCGACGCCTCGGAACCCAGCGAGTGTTCCCGCGAGAACCAAGAAGACTCGGGCACCGCCTTCAAAGACCTGAAGAACCGTTCCCTCGAATGACAAGAAAGGCAAGAGCCGGCTCCAGACAAAGCCCGCGACGGCCAGGCCTACGGCGCCGATCAGCTTTCGTTGGATCTCAACTTCGCCCCCAAGGAGTTTGCCAAGCAACCGGCCCAGCACGGTTTTGATGAGAAGTTGTCCCACCAACCCAAGAAAGATGACCAAGGCGAGGCCAACCCATTGCCACGCGGCCACGTTCAAGAACGTGGTATCCGGGAGCCAACTCAGCCAATCCTGAAGAAAGGCGAAAGAGAATCCTTCATCACCAGTTGGGGCAGGGATGTCCGTAGCTTGATCGGTGCTTTGCATCCCTAGATTCTACGGGTGAAAGCCCCTTATTCGTCAGAACTGCCAACGGTGAGTGGGATTCCCTCTTCAGAAATCGAGTCGGAATCCCAATTCCCGGGCCAGAACTTTGCGTCGGCCTCGGTGAGGGGTTCGAGTTCGTCAAACCATGAGGCCGTGGTGCTGTATTTCGCAAAGAAAGGTCTGCGAACCATTTCTGGGTTTCGGCACTGCAAGTATTCCAGGGCGAGTGCTTTGCCGCCGGCCAGATCCACTGGACCCAAGACATGCACTTTGCCGGGGAACGCGCTCATGGATGGTCCACGGACGGTTCGGCAGATGCCCGAGAGCTCTCGGTAGGCCTCTCGGAAGATGTTCCACACGTCAACCAACGGGAGTTCAAACCATTTTTTCGGCCCCGTATCTCGTTCCACGAACATGTAGTACGGGATCAGTCCTTGGTCGGCCCCTTCGCGCCACATGTCTTTCCAGATGCCAGCATCATCGTTGACGTGTCGAATGACGGGACTTTGCATGCGGATGTTGGCGCCGGTGTTTCGGATGCGGCGAATGGCTTCACGCGAGACACCGGTCTTCAGTTCCACGCCGTGGGAGTAGTGGCCCATGATGCCGAGGGTGCGTCCACTCTTGACCACATCCTCAAAGAGGCGCAGGACATCATCGGCGTCGGCATCGCTGACATAGCGCTGTGGCCAGTAGGCCACGCTCTTGGTGCCGATGCGGATGGTCCGAATGTGTTCCAGTTCTGGGTCTTCCAAAATCGGGCGGATGTATCGCTCGAGAACCTTGGCTTTCATCACCATGGGGTCGCCGCCCGTGAACAGGACGTCGCTGACTTCTGGGTGCTGTCGCAAGTAGCGAAGCAGTTGATCCACTTCCTTGTTGGCGAACTTGAGGTCTTCGTCGCCGATGAATTGGGCCCAGCGGAAGCAGAAGGTGCAGTACGCGTGGCAGGTTTGTCCGTGCGCGGGGAAGAACAGAACGGTTTCGCGGTACTTGTGTTGCAGTCCAGGAATGGGCTCGCCATCGACGTGGGGCACGTTGTGGGTCATTTGCCCAGCTGGGTGCGGGTTGAGCCGGTTGCGAATGCGTTCGACCGCCGCATCGATTTCTGGCTTCGCGGCTTCGTTGCGGACCAAGTCGCGAACTTCGTTGAATTCGTCTTCTTCCAGCATCCCGGAGCGGGGGAAGACCAGGTTGAAGATGGGGTCATTGGGCACGTTGGTCCAGTCGATCAACTCGTCCATCACGTACTTGTTGGTTCGGAAGGGCAGCACCAGTGAAAGCACTTCGATGCCTTCACGCAGCTCCGGGTCCAAGCTTGCCCACTGGGGCGTCTTCTCCACGTTGGAGCGGATGACGGCTTGGAATTTTGGTGCGGGATCTTGGGTCGATTGGATCATGTTTGTGGGAGCGTGCTGCACAAAGGGGCCGCGAAGGACACGGTCCGCTGAGCTGTATCTTTGAAGGTGCCTCACAGGACCGTCCTGGACGCGAACAGACCGTGTTTGGCCTGAGTCGGCCTGGCCACATCTCTCAGAGGCCGGGCCGGTTGGACCGTCGAGTGTAATGGAGTCGGCGAATTTTGTGCAGGAACACACTTGGATTTCCTTTTTCCGACGCATCTCGTGGATCTGGTGTTCGGTAATGTCTCAGTTCAAGATGTTTCATCCACCGCCCATCATCTTGCTTGGTACCCACCGATCAGGGACTTCCTGGTTGGGGAGCTTGTTTGAGGCGTGTCCCGGAACGGTGTACTGGTCAGAACCCCGGCCGGTGTGGATGCGCGGCGATCCTGCTCGCGACGACGATGCCATCCCTGCAGAGTGTGCCACGCCTGCGGTCTGTGATTCCATCCGCAAGACCATTCGAGAGCGCGTGCAAGCTGGCGGTGGCGGGCAGTTTTGTGAAAAGACGCCAAGCAATTGTCTGCGTGCCGAGTATGTCGCGCGAGTGCTCCCCGAAGCCAAGTTCATTGTGGTTGTTCGCGATGGGCGTTCGGTGTTGCGATCAAGCGATGAAATGCAGGGGCGAGGTATCAATCGTCACCGTTTGATCACGCGCATGCGTGAAGTCCCCCCGTGGCAGTGGCCCAAGTATGCCCCGGTTGCGTTCGAAACCCTTGGCGCCAAGCTGTTCAAGCGCAAGCTGTCATGGTGGGGGCCAAAGCCAGCCGGGTGGCGTGAGATGATGGGTATGTCCAAGGGGGCGCGGTTGGGGTGGCAATGGTCCGAGACCCTGCGATCGGCACTTGATGCAACAGCGCATTTTGCCCAAGACCGCGTCTTTCAGTTCCGGTACGAAGACATGATGTCGTCCCCTAAGCAAACCATGACGGCATTGGTTGATTTTTGTGGTTTTGAGCATGGTCAAGTCATGATCGATCGCGCCATTGCAGAGGCGGATCCCACGCGAATTGATCGATGGCGATCAGAACTGGATTCACAAGTGGTGCAGGACGCGCGGCCGCAGATGGAAGCCTTGATGGATCGTCTTGGGTATCGCTTTGATTAAGTGAACGACAGCACGCCGATGGCGTTCAAGAAGATGGTCACGATGGCCACAGGCGCCAACACCTTGACCAAAAAACGGAATGGCCCCAAGAGCCACGGGGCACTCTGGAAGGCTTCATCCAACACTTCGCGGCGCAGGCGGTACCCGACAAAAAGAGCCACGCCGAGGCCGCCCAGCGGCAAAATCCAGTTGGACACGATGTAGTCCACATCGTCCAGCCAACCTTCGAACCGTGGGGTGCCGGTGGGATCTTCTCCGATGGCTGCGGGAAGCCCCAGAAGCAAAATGAACAGACCGGCTGCGATGGTTGCACTGACGCGTTGCCATCCAAGTTCATCAATCAAGAAAGCACACGGCACTTCCAAGAGAGAAATGGCGCTGGTCAAGGCGGCGAAGAACAGCAGGCCAAAGAACAGCACGCCCCAAATCGCGCCGCCGGGTAATTGTTCGAGCGCAATAGGCACGTTGGCAAACACCAGACCGGGACCACCGGCGGGATCGAGCCCGAAGCTGAAGGTGATTGGGAACACCATCAAGCAGGCCATGATGGCAATCAGCGTGTCGGCGCCGGCGATAAAGATGGACGTGCCCACGACGTCTTCTTTTTTCGACAGGTAGGACCCGTAGGTCAACATGGTGCCGATGCCAATGCCCACACTAAAGAAGGCGTGTCCCAAAGCTTCGAGCATGCCACTGGCGGTGAGCTCATCAAATCGAGGGGCAAACACGAACGACAAGGCCTCGCCAAACCCATCCAGCATGACGCCGCGGCCAATGATCAGCACCATGACCAAGGCCAAGATGGGCATCAGCACCTTGGCGGCACGCTCGATACCGCTTCGGACACCACCAATGACCAAGCCGATGCAGCACAGCATGAACACGCCATGCCAACCGCCAGAAGTGGTGGCGCTGGTGGCAGTTTTTCCGATCACTCCGGCAATTTCCTCCGAGCCTTCAGGCATTCCGCCGCTGATGTACAGCCAGGCGTAGTGGATGGTCCAGCCGCCAATAACCGCGTAGTACGACAGCAGGACTGTCGCCCCGATGAGCCCCAAGATCCCCACTGAGCTCCAAGCGGTGCCACGTCCGGCCAAGGCGGGGAACGCCCCGACCGCGCCCTTCTGGCTGGCTCGGCCAATCAAGATCTCGGCAATCAAAATGGGTGCCGCAATGAGAAGGATGCAGAGCAGATACACCAGCACAAACGCCCCGCCACCGTTCTCGCCGGTGATGTAGGGGAACTTCCAAATGTTGCCGAGTCCAATTGAACTGCCCGCGGCGGCGGCAATAAAGCCGAGACGGCCGCTCCACTGGCCGCGAGAGGATTGGGATTCGTTTGGGGTATTGGTGGTCATGCAAACTCCTGGATACGGCTGGACCCTAACCGCCCGTAGACTCTGCCGCCATGTGCGGCATCGTTGGCTTCATCACCCGTCCCGAAAAGGGCCCTGACTTGGCGGCCGCGATGCATCGTCCACTTGGTGCTCTTGCCCCTCGTGGTCCGGACGACGAAGGGGTTTGGATTGATCCGCTGGCGGGTGTTGCACTTGGCGCGAGACGTTTGGCGGTGACTGATTTGTCGGACGACGCCCAGCAGCCCATGGTCAGTGCCGACGGACGCTGGCATGTCGTGTTCAACGGCCACATTGCCGGCCACCGGAGTCTGCGAAAGAGGTTGTTGTCTGGGCAATCTTTAGCATCAGACGGCGACACCGCCACGCTGGTTGCCCTGATTAGCGAATTTGGCTTTGCCGAAGTCCTTCCAAAATTGGAGGGTCAGTTCGCGATTGCTGCTTGGGACGCGTACACGGAGACGTTGCATCTCGCCCGGGACCGTTTTGGGGTGCGTCCTCTGGTGTACGGATCGACCTCGGAAGGATTCGGTTTTGCCTCGACGGTTCGGGCCTGGTCGTTGTTGCCCGGCGCTGACCTCCGGTTGGACCCCCGTGCCAAAGATATTTTTGCCAGCTTCGGCTGGGTGCCGGCACCCATGACCATTTTTGGTCAGGCCCGATCGGTTTTGCCGGGACAGCGCTTGGAAGTGCGAGCCAATGGCCAACTCGAACAGGAAATGTGGTGGAGTGAACCTGCGGCCGTGGAACTGGCTGGGGACCAAACAATCGGTGCCGATGCGATCGAAGCCATCATCGACGCCAGCATTTGTGAACAGCTTGAAGCGGAACGTAGGGTGGGGCTGTTCCTGTCCGGCGGCATTGATTCGTCGATCATTGCGTCCTCGCCCGCTGTCCGAGAGGCGTCGCTTCCGGCGTTCGTGGCAACTTTTCCAGATGCGGAATGCTTCGATGAATCGCATCACGCGCAAAGCGTGGCGGACGCCTGCGGTTTGCCGCTCACCAAGATCGAGATGACCGACGACCGGATCCAAGAAGCAGCCAGTCGACTTGGCGCTGCATACGACGAGCCATTCGCAGACGCGTCCGCCTTACCTACGCTCGCGTTGACCAAAGAAGTGGCCCAGCACTGCACCGTGGCGTTGTCGGGCGACGGAGGGGATGAGTTGTTCGGTGGGTATCGCCGGCATTCGGTGTTGAAGCTGCGCGCCGCGTTGCCAAGTCCCCTCAGGTTCTTCGGCGGATTCTTAGGTGGCCGGTTGGGGGAAGCCCTCCGATCACCCACCGATCATGAGGCATGGGCAGCGCTGGTTCGTATGCATCCGGGTCTTGATGTCATGGATGATCCGATTGGGGATGTGGGCGGCTTGGCGGGGGCGCTGCGTCGCGATACACGTTTGGCGTTGCCGGGCGATTTGTTGGTCAAGATGGACCGGGCGGCCATGGATTCTGCTTTGGAGGTGCGCACGCCGTTCTTGACCGAAGCAGTTCACGGCGCCGCTTGGTCGTTGCTCGATGGACAAAGAACACCGCCCATCAAGGGGGCGGGCAAGCCGATGTTGCGTCGGTTGTTGAAATCGAGGCTTCCGGGGATTGATTTTGACCGTCGAAAGCAAGGTTTTGCGGCACCACTCGGTGACTGGCTTCGAGGTCCTCTGCGAGCGTGGGTGCAAGATCTTCCGCTGGAGCCCATTGCTCATTTGGGCGACCCCAATGAGCTTCTGGAGTCTGTCTGGTCGGGTGACGATCGGAGGTTGCCTCAGTTGTGGTTGTGCGTGACTTTTGCCGCGTGGTGCGCTCACCATCGTTCCATGTCTTGATTCTCAATATTCGGTCACGTCAGAATTGATCGAACACTGGCATACTGGGGACATGGAACCCCTTGAAAACCCTGTGTACGCCTCCGAGCCCGTGCGAAAAATGACCAACGGCTTCGGTCTGACTTCCATGCTCCTTGGTTTCTTCAACGTCGCTCTGATTTTGATCGCTCTGGTCTCATTCTTTGGAATGGTGTCCGCGGTGAACTCGGCGAATGGGGTGACCATTCAAGACTACGAAGTCCTGGGTGAAGAAGAGATTGAACGGATGTTCAGCGAGGATGCGGAGACTGCAGCCCCGGTGGCGGCCATGGCCGCTGGTTTGGCGGGGTGCCTGTCCGTCCCGGTCATGCTCGTTGGATCCATTTTGGGATTCATAGGGTTGATGCAATCCAACGCACCAAAGATGGGATCAATATTGGGACTGATTCTCAATTTGCCACTGTTGCTGTTATGTGGCTGCGGCATGTTGATGGGACTTATGCTGCCCAGCGTCTGAGTGCAGTTCGATCCATTTCTGCCCTGAGATTCTGAAATCGGAAAACATCGACCGATGACGGCCGAGTCCGTGCTCAGTGTCCAGCGCTGGAAAGATCAGCCGGATCACGACCAATCGCTTTGAGCGCTCCCGGAATGTTCACGTGACACGCCCGTCCGGTCTTGGCGATGTAATCCTGGTGGTAATCCTCGGCGGCCCAGAAGGTCTTGGCCGCTTCCAGTTCCGTCACGATTTGCCGACCGGAGAAGTCTTCTGAGGCCTGCACTTCACTGAGCACTTGTCGGGCAATGTTGAGTTGCTTTTCGCCGACGGTGTAAATCCCAGAGCGGTATTGGGTGCCTCGGTCTGGACCTTGTCGGTTGAGCTGGGTTGGGTCATGCAGGTACATGAAGTATTTGCAGAGGGTGCCGAATTCGATCACGTCTGGGTCGAAGACCACTTTCACGCTTTCAGCGTGCCCGGTGGTTCCAGCGCACACGGCTTTGTATTCCGGTCGATCCACTGTGCCTTGTTGGTATCCGCTGACGACGTCCAGAACGCCAGGCAGCAAGGAGAACCCGTGCTCCACGCCCCAGAAGCACCCCCCGGCGAAGTAGCCGATCTCAGCGTCAGGCTTGGCTCCCTCGGGGAGATCATCGCCTTCTTCGTAGAACTCAAGGGCTTCGCTGTTGAGGCAATACCGTCGCCCCGTGGGTGGGGGACCGTCGGGGAAGACGTGTCCCAAGTGCGCGTCGCAGCGCTCGCAGCGAATTTCAGTACGCACCATGCCGTGTGAACTGTCTTCGATTTCAGCGATGTGCCGTGGCGCGAACCCGCGGTAGAACGAAGGCCACCCGGTGCCGCTGGTGAATTTGCTGGTGGACTCAAACAAAGGCAATCGGCAAACCACGCAGCAGTAGATACCGTCCTTTTTGTTGTCGAGGAGGGTGCCGCAGAAAGGTCGTTCGGTGCCTGAAGCCTGTGTGATGCGGATTTGTTCCTCGGTGAGATCCTTGCATCGTTCGTCAATCTGGCTTTTCGTCCAGCGGGTGAGGTCAAACCCCGCGGTCGAGAATTTGCCATCTCCAGCGTCTGAATTGATGGTGGCGGTTGGGGTGCTCACAGGACGCTCCTCGTTGAAACTGAACAGGGCCAGCGACAAAATGGTGCCAGCCGTGAATACGCCAAGAACAGGCAAAGAACTCATACCACCAGTCTACGCCTGAACCCCACCCCATCGTTCAGGAAAGAAAGGCACAATGGAGGAATGATTCCATTCCTTTTCGCCGCATTGGCCACTCTTGAGCTTCCTGCCATCTTCAGCGATCACATGGTGCTGCAACGTGATCAAGCCATTCCGGTTTGGGGCACCGCCACGCCCGGAGAAGTGGTCACCGTGCGTCTTGAGGGTTCACCCGCTCGTCAAGATCGGGCCGATATCCATGGACATTGGCGGGTTGATTTGCCCGCAGAACCGGCTTCTACGAATCCACGGGTTCTTCGCATCGAAGGACGCTCGGTGCAGACCTTCGAAGACGTCTTGGTGGGTGAAGTTTGGATTTGCTCCGGCCAGTCCAACATGGAATGGAGCATTTTGCAATCCAAGGATGCTCAACTCGAGATTGAAGCCTCGGAGGATCCTTGGTTGCGTCACATCAAGGTGAATCGAGCCACCGCCACGGAAGGCCAATTTACTTTTGAAGGCGCGTGGGAACTCTCGTCTCCGAAAGTGGCTGGCAACTGGACCGCCGTGGGCACGCACTTTGGGCGCAAACTGCGCCGGGAGTTGGGCGTCCCGGTTGGTTTGATCAATACCACTTGGGGGGGAACACGAATTGAGCCGTGGTGTGATCCAAGCGCGCTCGCTCAGAAGCCCGCGTTTGCCGAACTCGTCGAATCGCGCCGGGCGGATCCCCAAGCCCCGGGCGCGCTGTTTGATGCCATGGTGCATCCATTGATTCCCTATGGGATGCGTGGCGCGGTGTGGTACCAAGGTGAGTCGAACGCAGACGAGCCTGAGCGTTACCGTGAGTTGCTGCCTTTGATGATTCAATCGTGGCGCGAAGCTTGGGGCCAAGGTGACTTCCCGTTTGGAGTGGTGCAGTTGGCACCTTTCGAGTCGAATGGCCGATGGGCAGAACTGCGTGAAGCGCAGGACTTCGGTGCCCGAACTGCGGGCAACGCGGGACTGGTCGTACTCCTTGATGTCGGCAACCCAACGGATATCCATCCTGCCGACAAGCAAACCGTGGGGCAGCGTCTGGGGCGCTGGGCGTTGGCGGAGACGTACGGCCGGAATATTCTCCCCACCGGTCCCAAGGTCAGGTCGGTCACTTTCAGTGAGTCTTCCTGTGTGGTGGAACTGGACCATGCGGTCGGTTTGGCCACTGCCGACGGCGATGCTCCCGGTGCGTTTGAGGTGTCCAGCGACAAGCGTTCTTGGCAGTCGGCTGAAGCCACCATTGCTGGGAATCAGATCACCATTGCGGGGAATGGCATTGTTGCCGTCCGCTACGCGTGGTCTGACGTGCCCGCAGACGCCAACGTCGTGAATGCTGATGGTTTGCCGATGGCGCCATTCCGATGGACCAAATTTGATTGGTGAATTGATCCACGCGATCGCCAGAAATTGTCGATCATTCGATTGTGAGTCTGCTTCCCCCCGTGACAGAAGGCTTCCACCGGCTGGTCCGGGCCCTTGGTGTCAGTGGGCCTCCGCCTCGCGGTGAAATTTTGCTTCCAGTCGGCTCTGCTCGACTCCGCATCAACCTCTCTGAAGCCGAAGGGGGTCGTCCGGGGAAACTTCTGCTGGAGTGTGCGGTTGCCCGTGAGGCAGATCAACAAGACCAAGCACTCCGAGCGTGCATGCTCCGAAATATGTCAACGGCACTGACACGCTGGGTGTATCTCAACCAGCGTCAAACCATCGTGCTCCGCGCGTCGATACCGGTGCCTTCCCATCGCGATTTGGTGTGGTCTGTTCCCCTGGCAGCAACCGCCGCAACCTTGATGGCTCGAGAGGCGGCCACCGAAGGCGCTGCAGTGGCTCAGGACGCGGGTGGATTGTCATCGACCCCTTATGACCCAACGGGCACCTTGCCCGAGTTGGCATCATTGTTGGCGACTGCACCCTGGGAGCCCAACTCGAGATCATTGCAGAGGTGGTCAGAAGGGCTTCACGCTCTGTCGGTTGCACGATCGGATCATGGTCTATCAGCGGAATATCCTTTCGCTGCGATCGCCCCATCAACGCAAAAGCAACTTCGTGGACTGGTGGCCACTCCGGGGGTGGCCGACATTCGTTTGGCCATCCAAGCCACCCATCCTCTGGCGGGTCCTGGCGTCTTGGTGGTTTCCACCGTTCCTGTTCACCATGAACATTCAACCCTCGCGTTTCGCATTTTGAATGAACTCAACCGCGTCGAGGTCAAGCGCTCGGTCAAGACCATCACGACGGGGGCGTGGTGCTTGGAGCCTCAAGAGAAGAGGTTCGCTCATGTCAGCTTTTGGCCAACGGCCCGGGTGGATTCCTCAATGATTCCTGATCTTTTGTCGAGAGAAGAGTCAAGAATTCGCTGGGTGCACGAGATCTTGACGGTGATGGCGGGGTGAGGCCTCCCGTTAGACTAAAGACATGTTGAATGCGCTCTTGCTCTCTGTATGTCTGTTCGTCGCTCCTGAATGGGAGGCTTTTTCATCTTCGGCCACTCCAGGAGGGCGAGGCATTGGTTGTCAGTTGCTTCGTCCTGATGACACCAGTGAGCCAAAGCCTTTGTTGGTGATTTTGCACGGTTCGGGCGAACGGGGTTACGACAACAGACTGCAGTTGAAATTTTTGCCGCAACTGATGGCGTCCCCAAAGCGCCGTGCAGACTTCCCGTGTTATGTCTTGGTACCACAGTGTCCTCCCAACGAAATGTGGAGCGTGCTGTCTCGAACCCGAGGCGTTGCCGCACCCTTTGGCGATGCGGCAGAAGACAGCATGCGGTCTGTCGAATCGGCGATTCTTCATCTGCTGGAGACGGAAAACATCGATGCCTCTCGAATGTATGTCTGCGGACTGTCTATGGGGGGGTTTGGGACGTGGGACTTGATTTGGCGTCGACCTGAATGGTTCGCAGCGGCAGGGCCGATCTGCGGGGGTGCCAATCCGCAACACGCACCCAAGTACGTCGGTCGGGCTATCTGGAATTGGCATGGAGACGCGGACCAAGCAGTATCCGTGGAGTTGTCTGATCAAATTCTCTCCGCCATCAGAAACTGGGGAGGGTCACCTAAAGAAACCCGTTTGCCAGGGGTTGGGCACAACTCTTGGAATCAGGCCCACGCCGACGGCCAACTCGTGGACTGGCTGTTTACCCACCGGTTTGATCCATTGGACTCAGGACGGGGGGGAGATCTGATCTTGAAGTCGGTCCTTGCTCGATTGCCGGCTGAGAAAAAGGTCACCATCGTGGACAAAGCAGGATCTTTGATGAGGCCAGTTGTGGACCGTCTTCGTACCTACGACAAGATTGAAGTTGTGGACCGGGCCCCAGCGTCAGGAGATGTGGTCTTGCTGGCCCCACGAGGCAATCTGCAAGATCTTCCAAAAATTCGCAGTGAGATGTCCAATGCAAACATTCAGTTGGTGATGGTCACTGCTCCCCGATTTACCGGCGAACCGAATACGTATGAGCAGCGCTACTGGACCATGAAACATCTTGCCCGGATGCAGGTCATTCCTTTTGCCGACGTCCGACGCTCCGCAGACAGTGCTGCTCCGGTGTGGAGTCGGATGGGCCACAACATTGTGGTCAACGGAGCTCTTACGGAAGCGGGTGCATCGTTGGCGTTCCGTACGGTTGTCGAAAAGCTGGCTGAAGTGTTGAAGAA
>CAXBRK010000042.1:0-15279 GCA_963978155.1 uncultured Phycisphaera sp.
CTTGGTCGACAACGCGAAACGGTCTTGCGTGGAGGGTTTCCCGAGTTGGAGTCCTCATGGATCCTGCGGGAGACCGAACAAGGTGCGTTGATCTTGCGTCCGGTGGATGCGGATCCTTCTGGACTGACCTCGCCTCTTCGCGCTGAATCGGGACGGCTGGATCTTCGGGTGACCCCCAAAGAATGGTGGGGCCGTGTCGATGAACTGGCCCCTTTCTCTGCGGCATTGATCAAGGCCCGTCAGGCCACGTCGGTTCGCTCGTTGCTGCAAACCGAGATGTCTTTGGAGGAGTTCGCGCAGATTGAACCTTTGCTCACGGTTCATGCGGAGTCACCAGAACTTCAGATGGATGGTCGACAGCGTCTCCCATTGGGAGACAATTGGAACAGCGAGATTGCCGACCGGGTGGCGGAACGGTTTGGCCAGGTGGCTTCCGATGTTCTTTCCGACTTGTCCGCGAAAGGACAAATGCCCCAAGACGTTGGTGACCTGGTGCGTGTATTGCAATCTTTTGATGTCCCAGCGCCGGACTGGGTTGAAATCTTGGATGCATTTTCGTTCGGGTCTGAGGTGGCTCGAGGTCGGGTTGATCTGAACACAGCACCAGAAGCCGTGCTGGCTGCGGTTCCGGGAATCGGTCCGGCCGCGGCCGAGATTGTTTCTGTCCGTTCGAGTCTCAGTGAGCAGGAGCGGTCCACCATTGTTTGGCCAGTGCTGCGTGGCATTCTTCCCGCCGAAAATTTTGACCAGTGTGCGGTGTATCTCACCACTCGATCTTTTCGGTGGCGGGTTGATTTTGAGCTGGGGTTCATTGCTGATGACGAAGAGGATTTTGTCTCCTCTCCCGATCGGGTGCGTTGCGTGATTGACTTGGGGACGCCTCGTCCCAGTTTGGCGGCTTGGCGATCTCTCAATTTGGATGCCACGGTGCAGCGTCTTGTGATGGAGCAGATTGCTCGGGACGACGAGGAAGACGACGATGCCCCAAGGGCGCGCCAGCCGTCCCGACCTCGGAACCGACCTCGGAGGGGACAGCCCCCAGCCTCGGATCCAGAACCTGTTGGCCCCTTGCGTGCACCAGCGCGAAGTCGACCGCCGAATGCGTAGGATGCCGACCGTGCGATTTGGACGTGAAACCTCGCTGCTGGTCCTCGAGCTGCGCCAAGAAGGTGGCCGTGGTATCCACATCAACATGGAAGGTCGGGGTGACCAGGCGCAATTTGAATTGGGTGCGACTTTTGACTTGCCGCCTTTTTCGCCCACCGATCCTGAGGCCGCGGAACAGCTGGCGGCCGCCATTGCGGACCAGCCCCCGGGTGCTTTGCTGCTGGCGTTGCCCAGAGAAGAGTCGGTCCTGCGACGTTTGGAGCTCCCAACCACTGAATCCGACGAACTGCCCACGGTCGCGCGGTTTCGTTTGCTGCAAGAAGCCCAATTGGATGAGGCCGGGGCCGCAGTCGATTGCTTGCCCATCCAAACGCACGAAGCCACCACGACCGCCATCGTGGTTGGCGCCAACGGCACCATCATGGCGTTCGGGAACGCGTTGGCGACGGCTTCGGGCCGGAAGCTTGCTGGAGTTTCTCTTCGGGTGCTTGGGTTGCCCGATCTCCTGGACACGCCCGGGAGCGCGCCAACTCTTGCCATCGATCTGACCCGAGGTCCCTCGTTGGCCATTGTGGTTGACGGCGTGGTGCACCGAGTGGGTGCTGCAAGTGACGATCTTGAGGACGTCGAACGCGAGACGATTCGGTTGGTCTCAGCATGGCGTATGACCGAAGACAGCCCGGTCGAGGAAATCGTGGTGTCGGGCAAACAAGAGTTGGCCGACCACCTGGTGGGCCGACTTCGCAGCGCTCTGGGCCTTTCGGTTCATTCTGTTGTGGCTCCGCTTGATACGGACTTGGCGGAAGACGTTGACCATCCATCCGGCACCCCATGGGGATTGGTCGGTTTGGGCCGAGCCCACTTGCTTTCGCATGAGCGAATTGACCTTCAGCATCCTCGCGTGCCCGAAGATCGTGCCGCTCCGCTGAAGCGGCGCGGTGTGTTGTTGGCGGGGGTGATTTTGGTGCTGTTCGGATGGATTTGGTCCTCGGGGAACAAAGAAGTGCGGCAGTTGCAGGCTCAAATTGATTTGCTTCGCGCTGAGCTTTCGCAACAGACCCAAGCCGAAGGTGAAGCGCTCCGAAATCTGTTCCGGTATCGGCATGCGGTGGAATGGCTTTCGGTTGACCCTGACTTTGTGTCCGAATTGCAGGCGATTTCAGACGTGGTGCCTGACGATGGCCAGGCGGTCATGGGTTCATGGCGCGGCTTCTTGGCGTTTGACGGTGTGGTCTACGACAACAAAGCCTCCAACAAAGAGAAATGGAAGAGCCCGTACCAACTTCGTTTTGTGATGACGGGAGAGACCAAGGATCGAACGGTCGCCGATGCGATCCGTGCGGCTTTGGTCGAAGGAGATCGGTATCGCATCGAAACCACCGGTGCTGAAACTGCGAAGGGCAAACGGTTGCCTCGAGCTTTCACCTATGAACTTGGCCGGGAGGGTGGGCCGTGAATCCTCGGTTCGTTGGTTTTGGCTTGGTGTTGCTTACGGCACTCCTGTACGGCGCATACCGGTCGTGGTGGGCCGGTCCGGTGGCTGAAGCCCGTGCTGATCTTGCGGCGTATCGTGATCGACTGCAGAAAGCAGACGCCGAGGTTCGTCGTGGCGCTCAGGCCAGCAAAGCTCTCGACGAACTTCGTTCCCGGAGCTTGGGTGGTGATGAGGAAACCGTCGATCATCGAGTCCGCACACAGTTGAACCGGTTGCTTGAATCTCTGGAGGTGTCCGAAGCCACCGTGACCACCTCGGAGCCTCGCACGGTCGAGACTCCAGCGCGGTCCGTCATGGGCCGGGCCCAAGCGTCGCTTCGAAAACGTCGTGACGAGCCTGATTTTGCCACCCTTGAGTTCAAAATCGGTGGTGTGGCTCCTGTGGGGCGTGTTTTGGGCTTGTTGACCGAGCTCCGAGCGCAAACATGGCCATGTCGCGTTGAAGATGTTCGGTTGGATCCCGTGGCCAACGGGGCCCAACTGCGTTTTGCCGTTCGGTGCACCACCATGTTCCTTTTGGGGCCCGACGCCGGTGAACCGGCCCCCTCGAACGCATCTGCCGAAGAACTGGCCCAGTTTGCTGATTTCGCACGCAGCAACCCGTTTGCGCTTCCTCCGGCCCCGGTGGTTGCGGTGCAGCCGTCCAGCTCCAAGCCTTCCCGTCCTGCGCCGCCATCATTCCCGTATGACAAATGGCGGCTCACCGGAATTGCCGAACTGGCTGGGACCATGGAATCTTGGTGGGTTCGTCCCAATGGCAAGACGGTGGTGCTGCGCGAGGGGGCTGGCATTGGCAAAGCGCTGATCGCCGGCATCGACCCAGAAGCTGTGGTTTTGCAGCGGGCTGACCAGCAACTTCGTGTTGAAATTGGCAGCGTGATTCCTCGCTGATCCTCAATCGTCCGATAGACTCTATGTGCCGGCGGAGCCGGCAGATGCAGCCACACGGAGGTGGATTTTGTCAGGATCACCGCGCAGTTTTTTGGCACCCTTGCTCCTTGGTGGGCTCGTGGTCAGCAGCCCGCTCCTGGCCGCCCCGAAATTGAATCAGGTGACCTTGGAGGATGGGCCAGCCCAGCCCGAATCATCCGAGCCCACCATCACCTTTGCCTTCAAGGAAGCCACCTTCGAACAGGTCGTGGATTTCTTTGGCCGCGCCGCAGGTTTGCCGGTGGTATGGGAAGCCGCGCCGCCCGCGGGCACGCTCCGCTACCAAAGTGACCGCACGTATGGCATCGACGATGGCTTGCAAGTGCTCAACACCATTTTGCAGGCCAAGGGGGTCATGCTGCGCCGCCGGGAGGACATGCTGTACCTGCAGCCCTTGGCTGAGATGGCCAAGCGTGATGTGCCCACCTTCGTGGGCTCTTTGCCAGACACCGTCACCGACGACGAAGTGGTGACCTTGGTGCTTCCGCTTCGGATCGCATCGGCCAACGCGCTGGTGGAACAGCTTCGAGGGTTGGTAGCGGGATACGGGTCGGTCTCCGCACTGCCCCAACAAAACGCTTTGGTGATCGTCGAAACCGCCGCCCAGGTTCGCCGTCTGGCCGGGATGGTGGCTTCTTTTGATGCCCAAGACACCGACGGCATTGTCCGCATCATCAAACTCGAACACGTCGGGGCCGAAGCGATCATGGGGCCGCTGCGTTCTTTGTTGGCGGTGCGGGTCGAGAAATATGTGGTCGATGCCAAAGGCAAACAGGTCAAGGTGGAGGACGAGCAGATCCCTGGGATCACTTTCAGCCCGGACGCTCGGACCAACAGCTTGATTGTCAAAGGCAATGAGGCGCAAATCTCAAAGCTCGAAGAAGCGGTTCGGCTTCTGGATGTTCCCACGGACCGAAGCTCGGGGCGACGCACCTTCACTTTGGAAAACAGCAGACCCCAAGACGTCATCCGGGCGCTGGGTTCGTTCGTCAACCAACTGCCCAAGGACAAGCGTCCGAAGCTGCTTCCGATCGCCGCGACAAATCGTTTGTTTGCCACGGGGGATGATGCGGTTTTGGAGGAATTGGCCGGTCTCGTCGTTGAATACGACGGGGGCGATGTCCAGGTGCCCCAAAACGATGGAGCACCCGCGATTGAAGTGGTCGCGCTGGATGCCGTGCGCGCTTCCGACATCTTGCCCCAGATTCGAGGGGTGCTCTCCGTCCGTCAGCAGCAAGTGTTGCGGATGGTGGCCGGACCCGAAGATCGAACGCTGATTTTGGCGGGTCCCGCCGGTGATGTCGCGGCCGTCAAAGAAGTGCTGCCGGTCTTTGACAAACTCCGTGCCGGCGAACGAGACATTGTGATCTTGCCCCTGCGTGGTGCGGATGCTCAAGCCAGTGTGGAGCGTGCGTTGACACTGGCCCGAGATCGACTCGCCGGGCGAGCTTTGTCATCGGAAGATCAATCCATCGAAGCCGTCTTCGATGCGTTGCAGGGCACAGTTCGCATTGAAGCAACTCCCATCGGAGTTGATGCCTTCCGGACCGCGCTCGATGAGCTTGATCAAATTCCGCTGGTGGCGCCCACGGTGCGACAAGTGTCGGTGCAGTTTGGGACTGCGGCGGAAGTGGCCGCGGACCTGACGGCGTTGTTGCAATTGTTGTCGGAAGTCAATGGGCGACGTGCCGCGGAAGTATCGGCGGTCGAGGCATTGAATGCGTTGCTGTTGACGGGATCCCCAGACGCTGTCGCGGAGGCAGAAGCCTTGTTGGCTCGAGTGGATCTGCCCGAAGCCGGGGCCCAAACGGTGCGAACGGTTCCGGTCGACGGTGTGATGGACCCGGAGCAGCTGGTTGAGGATGCACAAGAGCTCTTTGAGATTCTCAGCACGGGGGCCAATGCCGCAGATGCCTCCATCACCGCGACGTACAAGGAAGACGCCGCGGTTGTGGTGCTGTCTGGATCTTCATCGGCGGTGCAGCGCATGGAAGAGGCCATGGATCAGGCCCGTGCGGCCCTTCCCGCTCCGGATGTGCGACGGGTGGTCGCGATCCAGCGTGGCGACGCCGAAGAGGTGGCCGAACGGTTGCGCGTGGCGCTTGACGAATATCCCAAAGATCCCGGGCAGTCGATCAGCCCCGTGGATATTTCGGTGTTGTCGATCACCAATGAGCTGGTGTTGATTGGCCCAGAGGAGTGGGTGGAAACCGGCATCAGCCTGCTCTCGAAAGTGGATCGTCTGAGCGATGGTCCGTTGCCACCACTGCGTTTGCTCGGGGTGCGGAACACCGACGCGGCGACTGTGGCCGATTTGCTTCGGCGGCGCTTCGACGCGCGGAGCGCCGGCGAGCGGCGTTCCGATCCGGTTGAAATTGGTGTCGCTGAAGGCGCAAATGTCCTCATCATCACAGCCTCGGACGAACGTCAGACCGAGATCAAGGGGCTGGTCGATGAACTGAATGCCTTCGGTGGAGCCGATCGTGAAGGTCGGGTCATCCGAATTTTCCCACTCAAGACCGCCCAGGCCGAAGAATTGGCCCGGACCCTCGACGAGATGTTCCCCGAGAAGCCGGTGCCGTTGGATCGTCGCGGCCGACCGATGACGGAGTTGCGCGAGCCTCGAGATGTGGTTGTTCGGGCGAATCGCCAAACCAACTCACTGATTGTCGATGCGCTTGCGGACCGCATGAGCTCTTTTGAAGAGCTGGTGCGTCAACTGGATCGGGAGCAGGTTCGAACGGAGACATCCATTCGAACCTATCGGCTTACCGAAGCCGACCCCCAGCGGGTCGCGGCCTCACTGCGGGAACTTTCTGCCCAAGGTGTGTTGAATGTGGCCGGGGGCGACCGGCGTGTCCCCGTCAACGTGTCGGTGGAAGAGGCAACCAAGTCGCTCATCATCTCCGGGCCCGACGAAGCGTTTGCTCGTATTGAAGCTTTGATCGAGAACCTCGATGTTGCTCCGCCGCGGGCAGAAACCGAGCTTCGATTCTTCCAGCTTGAGCATGCGCAAGCAGAACGCATGGCACAAATGTTCCGTCCCATCCTGTTGGGGCGACTGCAAGAGTTGATGCCGGACTTGAAAGATCAGCCGGCGGCGGTGGAGGTGACCGCCGAGCCAGAAACGAACACGTTGATCGTCTCCGCACCCGTCGCGCTGCAAGACGTCGCGCAGGAGTTGGTCGACCGGCTCGACCGATCGTCCTATGCCGGTCGTCGAACGTTCCGCACGCAGCGGCTGGATCCATCGGTCGCTGACGCGGAAGAAATCGCCCGCAACCTTCGCCGCTTGCTTGAGCGAGAAGGCGGTCCCAAAGTCCGGGTGATGACGCTGGAAGAGTTGCTTTCGGAGCAAAAGGACTCCAAGCAGCAATCAGAACCGAAGACTCCAGGTCAAGGCGGCATCAGCGCGCATTCCATCTCTGGATGGGTCGCCGCCGCAGCGATTGGGGCTTTGCCCGAGTCAGATGAATCTGGTATCGAAAAAGAAGAAGCCGATTTGATCGTCGCCGTGGATCCGGCCACCAACTCACTGGTCTACCTGGGATCTCCTGAATCCATCGAGTCGGCCACCGCACTGGTCAACGAATTGGCGGCAGAGTTGCCGCCACCGCCGGCGGAGATTCTCAGCATCGAGCTTCCGCCGTCGGTTGATCCGGGTGCCCTGACCAAATTGTTGCGGGATGCTCTTTTGCAACTGGATGTTGCTGGCGGCACCAGTCGAGCCAAGAAAATCGGGATCCTTCCCAACCTCGAAAGCAATACGTTGGTGCTCACGGGAAGTGAATCTGATCTTGAATTGGTCACTCAGCTCCTCGCGGCCATCGCCAAACCCGACGGTGACGCGCCCCGTGAAGCACGAGTTTTTCGATTGGAAAATGCGGATGCTGATGTTGTGGCCTCAGCCATTTACGCATTGGTGGGCCGTGAGCCATACAGCTATTTCCGATCTCGGAACCAAGCTCCGAAGACAATGAGCTTGAGTTACGCCGGGCTTGAACCGGTTGCCATCCAAAATGATCAAGTGGATGCCGCGCCTGACTTATCAACTGGAACGGTGATGGTCACGGCACCCGCTGAGGCGCTGCCTATTTTGGCGGCATTCATTGCCGACCTCGATCAGCAAGAAGACGGTATTGCCACGTCAGTGAGAACTTTCCGCTTGGAGTTTGCTCAGGCCGAGGGTATTCGCCGCACGATTCTCCCTATTGTGACCAGCCAATTCGCGACCTTGGACCGATACGGTGATCGCCTAGAGGCTGCTCTCGAAATCCGCGCTGACGTGCGGACCAACACGCTGGTGGTTGCTGGCAGTGAAGAGCAACTTGAAGCTGTGTCTGGATTGGTTGACATCCTTGATGTTTCCGATGAAGCCGAAGGTCTGCGTCAACGCAAAATCGAGTTGGTCCAAGTGTTGGAGGCTGATCCCAATACGGTGGCTCGGGCGCTTCGCGAGCAATTTCCTCGCGGGCGGGGCGATGATCTGACCGTCACGGTGGATCCGCGCACCCGAAGCATTGCTTTAGGCGGCACCCAGGCCGTCTTGGGCCAGGCTCGGGAACTTGTCACCTTGCTCGATCAGCCTGAAGCGGCCGACGAGACCGTCCTTCGAACCTTCCGCCTTGATGAGGGCCGGGCCGACGAAGCGGTGCGTTTGCTGACCACGTCTTTGGGGCTTGATGCACAGGGTCGAACCACGGGTACGGCTGTGTTGCCGGAAGGGTCCGATGAAGCGGTGCTGGTCCGCGCCCGAATTGTGGCCGATCCACGAACCAACGCGGTGGTGGTGAACGCGACCGCAGAATCGATGCCCATCATTGAGGGGTTGCTCGAGGAATTGGCCGCCGCTCCACCCAAGCCAATGCGTGAGTTCCACGTGGTGCAGTTGGAACATGCCATGGCAGATGACGTGGTGTACACCTTGCAGCGCGTGTCCGATCGTGGAACCCGCGAGGCACCGGGGCCAAGCTTCGATTTTGAACGCGATGCGAACCGAGTCATTGTGCGGGCCACGCCAGACCAGTGGAAGAACATTCAAGAGGTCATCGAGAGTCTTGACCGTCCGGTGGAAAATCCACTGGTCACGGAGATTGTGTCGCTGCAGTGGTCGGAAGCGAAACAGGTTCGAGAAGCTCTTGGCATCTTCTACGGCACGTATGCCTACGCGGCCACGACACCGGCCCAACGCTCGGTCTCCATTGTGGCCGACCCGAGTACGGGAAGTCTGGTTGTCTCCGCGCCAGAAGGGGAGTGGGAGAGCATCCGCTCCTTGATTTCCAAGTTGGATCGCGAGGAAAACGATGCGTCCTTGCAACTGCGATCCTTTACGTTGGCGCACGCTGACGCCCGCGCGGTCGCCCGAGCCATCAATGAAGCCTTCGCAGGTGAACTGACGGGGCGAAACCAACGCGGTGGTCAAGCGTCTCGGGGCCGTGAAGATCGCGATGCACCCCCGGCCGTCTTGGTGGAAGCCAACGAATGGGTGCGTGCCAGTGCGGAAACAGAAACCAACAGCGTGGTGGTCGCCGCCAACCGAAACCGAATGGACAAGATTGCCGAAATCGTGTCCTCTCTCGATCTCGCCGGCCAAGAGTCGCAAGGCGGAGTGGTCGAGGTCATCCGAATTGCTTCGTCCAGTTCGGCGGTGATCGCCGACGAACTGCGGCGGACATTCAACCCCATCGCCAAGCGCCGCAACCAGCCGTTGTCCATCCAGGCGTCGGTCGCTTCGAACGCCATCATCGTGTCGGCCCCTCCACCATTGATGGAGCGCATCGAACAGACGGTGGCTGCCTTGGAGTCCTCGGCGCCTTCTGACGGTGAAGCCGTCTTGATCATTGACCTGGATCATGTTTCTCCCCAGGACGCACAACGCTTCTTGAACAGCGTTGGGGCCGCGGGAGGACAAGATGCCGCGGGAAGAAACTTCCGGGAGCCGCTTCGGATCTCACCGGTTCCCGGTCGAAATGCCATTGTGGTGGCGTTGAACCCTGCCGATCGCGACCGGGTGACATCTCTTTTGAAAGCTCTTGATCGCGAAAACGCTGACGCGGCCGCAGAAGTGCGGTTGGTGCAACTGCAACGCAACCGAGCCGACGCCATTGTGAATATTGTGCGCCGTGTCCTTGAGCCCGCCGACAGTGCGGTGGGCACGGCACTGGGCAAGGGTCTCGCCGCGCAACTTCGCGCGCTGCGGGTGCACCAAGACGGTGGGGCCGATGAAGATTTGGCTTTGGACCTCACGGTTCCCATCAAGGTTCAACCCGACGCGTCGAGCAACACCGTGGTGGTGACCTCATCTCGGGCCAACGTGCAGGCCATCGAGTCGTTTATCGAACTTCTGGACCGCGTACCGGTGACCCCTGCGGTGTCGGTCAACGTGATGGTGCTGGACCATATTGATGCCGAAGCCTTCAGCGCGTTGGTGCGTGACTTGGCTTCTCAATCCGGTCAACTTTCTCGAACGCCGGTCAGTGGTGTGGTTGGTCTGCCCGCAGATCCCGCCGGTCGGGCTCTCCTCACGGGTATTGCATTGTCGGTGGACGATCGCACCAATGCGATTGTGGTTGCGGGTTCTGAAGAGGCTGTCGCGCTGGTGGAAGTGATGCGCATCAAGATGGATGTGCCCGCTTCCGACGGTTGGCTTGAGCCAAGGTTGTTCCCGGTCCAACATGCCAATGTCGAGGACCTTGCCAGCCGGTTGAATGACCTCTTGTCGAATGCTGGTGAAGAACCAGATGCGGCGCGCCGCTTCGGCCGGCTCCGCGTGGTGCCGCCCCTCGGTGATTCCGCAGTGTTCAACTCCCGGTTGAGCGCTCCTTTGGATGAGGTGTACGTCAGCGCGGAAGCTCGTCTGGGTGCCATTCTTGTGGTGGCCGAATCTGAGCACCTACAAATTGCCGCGGAGTTGATTGGCATGTTGGACGTGCCTTCATTCCGAGCCTCGGGTGGATTCGCCTCGATTGGACTTGAGAATGCCTCGGCCGAATTGGTGGCCGGTCGCTTGCAACGGGTCATCGACGAGCAGCGTGAAGTGGGCGCGCTGGGAGACGACGACGGTCTCATGGTGGAGCCCGATGTGGCCAGCAACGCGATCATCCTTTCGGGATCGACACCAGCGATTGAACTGGCCCGCACCGTCCTGCCCACGTTGGACACCGCAAGTTCAGATGTGGTCGTGGAAACCATTGGGCTTGTGTTTGCCGATCCAGTTCGCGTGGCCGATGTTGCACAGTCTTTGTTGCAAGCACGTTCACAAATGCGGCAGCGCATGGGCGCGGGTGCTCGTGCCGTGGCTGAGACCGCGGTCGTGTTGCCCGATCTTCGCTCCAACAGTGTGTTGGTGACCGCCACGCAGACCGGGCTTGAGATTGTGCAAGACCTTGTGCTGCAACTTGACGTGGAGCGTGATCTCAATGAGACCGTTTTCGAGGTGATCCCGGTTGGTCGCGCGGGCTTGTCTCGCACCGCCGACGCCGTTGAGCGGCTTCTGGAGCGACGCACCATTGGGCTCTCTCCTTCCGAACGAGCGCAGCGTCAACCCTTGGTGATTCCGGATGCTCGCACTGGCGCCTTGTTGGTGGCGGCTGCACCCGAAGACATCGATGTGGTGCAGGCCATCACGGATCAACTTCTCGAAATTCCAGATGATCCCGCCTTGGGACTGCATGTGGTTGCGGTCCCCGCCAACCTTGAGGTGGATGACGTTGCTCGGAGGATCGAGCAACTCATGCGAGAGCGTGAGCGTTCACTCGGAGATGCGGCCGGACCGGACGACCGCGTGGTGGTGGAAGCGGAACGATCCTCCAATGCGTTGCTCGTTGCGGCCAGCCAGGCCAACCTGGAAGAGGTTGAGTATTTGGTGGAGTTGCTGTCATCCACGGGCGACCAATTGCTGAAAAATCGCGAGGTTGCATTGATTGCGGTGGAAGGCGACACCGCGGAGAACATGGCCGACCTGCTTGAAGATTTGTACGTGGAGGACGCGAACCGCCGCCGGCCAAACTCGGTGCGCGTGGTGGCTGATTCGCGATCAAACGGCGTGTTGGTGAGTGGCTCACCCGGTGATGTTCGGGCGATTCGAGATTTGATCCAACGTATTGATACGCAGGACCCGGCCCGACTGGTCGAAGTGCGTACGGTTGCCCTGGCATCCGCGAACGCCATCGAAACAGTCTCGTTGATCGAGAGCGTGTTGCGTGGCGGTGGTCGATCGCGGCGGGGTGCGGCCACGGTGCTGCGTTACCTCGGTGAAGACGGTGATCCGGTTGAAGTGTCTTTGGCGTTGCGGGACGTGATTGCTTTGACGCCCGACGTCCGAACGAACTCTGTCATTGTCTCCGCCCCCCCAGATTCGCTTTCGTTGCTGGTGCGCATGATTTCCGATTTGGACACGTCCAGTACCGGTGCGAAGAGTGTCCGAGTGTTTGAATTGGCGAACGCTGATGCAGCAGCCATGCGTGAAATTTTGGTGGACCTGTTCAACCTGCGTCAGTCGGGCAATTTGTACGTGCTCAAGCCGCGTGAAGGTGGCGCTCCGGTTGATGCCGGTGCAGTTGATGTTGGTGCCGGTGCCGACCTCGGTGGCGGTGAAGGGTTCTTGGGTGATGATCTCACCGCAGTCCCCGACGAACGTCAGCAGCTTTCCATCACGGTCGATCGTCGAACCAATGCCTTGCTGGTTTCCGGCACCCCGAAGTATCTCGATCTGGTGAAGAACGTCGTCGAGCAGCTCGACTCTCTGGAAGCCAACGAACGCGAGACCTTCACGGTTCAGTTGCGGAATGCCAAGGCCACTGAAGTCGCCACGATTGTGACCGACTTTGTGGAAGAGGAACAGCGCAAGTTGGTGGGCACATTGTCGGACGAACAATTGGGTTCGGCGACCAGACTGTTGGAGCGGGAGATCACCATCAAAGGTGACGAAAAGACCAACACCGTTCTTGTGTCGGCCTCTCCGAGACATTCGGAGCGGGTCCGCCAACTGCTTGAGCAACTCGATGTTGATCCTCCGCAAGTGCTGATTGGCGTGATGTTGGCCGAGGTCACTTTGGACCGGTCCAGCACCGATGGACTTGAAGCCAGCGTGACGGCGGGCGGAGGATCCGCCCGGGGCACACTGGGCTTCGGTCTCGGTACGGCGGCTTTGACGGGCGTGGCCGCCCCCAGCATGGAAGTTTCTGGCACCGACTTTGGTTTGTTCTTGCGAGCACTGCGAGCTCAAGGCCGATTGCAAGTGCTTTCCAATCCCGCGGTGATGGCGGCGAACAACGAACAGGCCCGGCTGCAGGTTGGTGATTTGATTCGCGTGGCAGATCAGCAATCCGTGAGCGCCAATGGTGTGAACACCACCACCCGCGAGGAACAACTGGGCATCACACTTGAGGTCACGCCCACCATTACGCCCGATGGGTTCGTGCGGATGGATGTCAAGCCTTCCATCCGCGACCTCTCGGCGCGTTCGGTTCAGATCTCTGAAGATCTGGTCTCGCCCGTGATCACCACCCGAGAAGCGGAAACCACCGTCACGGTGAAGGATGGACAGACCATTGTGCTGGGCGGATTGATCTCCGACCGGTATGAGAAGCGCACCGAGAAAGTTCCATTCCTTGGGGATCTGCCAGGGTTTGGATACCTCTTCAGTGCCGAACGAGAAACCGATGCACGAACCGAGTTGTTGATTGTGCTGACACCTCATGTCATTGAATCACCACAGCGAAGTTCACGGGTTTCCGAAATCACCGACACGGAAGCGTCGAGGTTGTCGCTCCCTCCAGAAGTGCTCGAAATGATTCGTGATGGTCGGATCAACCCGACGAACGGTTTGTTTGATGCCAATGGTGATCGTCTTGATTTCTCGGAGGAAGAGTGAGATCTCTGCTGCTAAGCGCCATGGTCCTGGGTGCGTTGGGGTGTCAAACCACCGATGTCCGCACCAATGATGGGCGGGCGCTGCCTCCAGCGCCCAGTGCGATCCCTCCGCCCCCTGCGGGGATCACGATCGATGCCATGACCTTGTTGGTGGGACAGCGGCCCATCGACGTAGACGGCGATGGGTATCCCGATCGCATCGAAGCCGCGGTGGCTCTGTTCTCGGAGGACTATGCGGCCGCTTCGCTGCGGGTTCCTGGCACCTTCGTCTTCGAATTGGTGCCTCGGGGCGCCGACGCTTCGGCCATTGCTCGCTGGACGGTGGCTTCCGACGATCCAAAATTGCAGCCGGTCGATGCGTTGTATGGCCCGGCTTGGCAAATTGCCCTCGACTTGCGCGAGGTCGCTGATCCCGTACGTCCACTGTCTTGGGTGAATCTGCGTGGTTCATTTCAGCCCAACCAGGGCACTCTGGTGAAAACCAGTGAAGAGCCGCGGTTGATTCAAATTGGTCGTGGTTCTTAGTGGGCTTGTTCGACGGCACATCCCTCGAACGTCCCGTGACCTGTCCGGCGTGTCAAAAGCAGATGGTGGATTGTGGGTGCCCTCGAGATGCGGAAGGCCATCCTTGTCGACCGCAAGACCAAAAGATTCTCGTGCGGGTGGAGAAAAGGCCCGGAGGCCGGAAGGCGACGGTGGCCCGGGGCTTTGATCCGGTGGCTTCCGATCTACCTGGCATCTTGCGCCAGCTCAAGCCCAAGTGTGGCGGGGGGGGCACCACCCGAGACGACACGATCGAAGTGCAGGGCGAGCATGTTGATTCGGTCGTGGCCTTGCTCAATGATCTTGGCTACCCCGCACGTGAAGGCTGACCTTCGGTACAATCCCGCCCATGCCTGACCAATACGAGACCGTGGCGGATGCCAAAATTGGAATTTTGATGGGTTCAGCCAGCGATTGGCCCACCATGCAAGCGGCGGCCAAAACCCTCCGCGACTTGGAGATTCCTTACGAGGCCAACGTCATCTCGGCCCACCGGGCCCCACGTCGTCTCGAGCATTACTGCGGATCCGCCGAAGAGCGGGGCATTCGAGCCCTGATCTGTGCCGCGGGTGGGGCGGCCCACTTGGCCGGGGTTGCGGCGGCGTTGACGCCGATCCCTGTGTTGGCTTGTCCAATGAAAGCATGGAGCCTCGAAGGCTTGGATTCGTTGCTTTCGATGGCCCAGATGCCCAAGGGGATTCCCGTGGCGACCTTCGCCATCGGTTCGGCCGGTGCCACCAATGCTGCTCTCTTTGCTGTGGCGATGCTGGCGGGCACCGATGAGGCGATCGATGCCAGGTACAGAGCTTTCCGTAAAGCCCAGTCTGACAAGACTTTCCCTTTGCCTCCGATCGAAGGCTGAGGCCCCTTTTCTCCTGAAATTCGGGGGGCAAAGCCCCTTCACGTTGCTACAGTCGTGGACTCGGCTGTGCTGATGCGTGGCGTGATCCTGCCAAAGTGCGTCCGAGAATATGCCGCATTTTGATCGTCTGAAGGGATGGTCCGAAAATGTGACCGGTGCGAGCCCGGAACATCTGGCGGTGTGGTTCCATCCGATGAAGGACCAGCGATATCTGCACCGTTTTTACCCTTCTCAGGAGATCCTTCCATGCATCGCATCGTCGCACTCGCACTGGCCGCCGCTTCGCTGGCGACCGCCGACCTCCCCAAATTCGATCAAGTGTCCAACGGATTCAAAGAAGTGGTTTCGACCGCGGACGGTTCCCGGCCGCTCTATCGAATCTGGAAGAAAGACAACGACCTTTTGGCAGAATTGCCCCGGGGCTTGGAACGGCAGCAGCACATCATTGCGGCCACGCAAAACCGTGGCAC
>CAXBRK010000043.1:0-15211 GCA_963978155.1 uncultured Phycisphaera sp.
CCCCTCGATGCCCATCGTGCGCCGCGAACCTGACGGCGCCACCCTGAAATTCGCCCAACAACTCGAAGGAGGTCTGGAAACCGAAAGTGTGATCCTGCCCCAACGGGGCCGCACCGGCCGGATCCGCACCAGTCTTTGTGTCTCTTCTCAGGTTGGATGCGCGATGGGCTGTCGATTTTGCGAAACCGCCACCTTGGGTCGCAGAAAACAACTCACCCCGGACGAGATCGTGGGCCAATGGTTCGCCGCGCGTCACAGCGAGCAGCAAACCATCACCAACATCGTGTTCATGGGCATGGGCGAGCCCACCGACAACATCGAAGCGGTCCTCCAAGCCATCCGAGTTTTGACCGAGCATGGCGGCCCCGCCATTGCCCCCTCCCGCATTTCGGTGTCGACGGTGGGCCGTGCGCAAGGCATTGAACGCCTGGCCGAGTTCGCCAATGAACCTGGGTTTCGCCAACTCCGCTTGGCCGTCAGTTTGAATGCCCCCAACGACGAAGTCCGCCAATCCATCATGCCGGTCAACCGCGCGGAACCACTTGCCGATCTTCGCGCCGCCATGGACGCTTGGCCCGCGGGAGACCGGCTGCCCATCTTGGTGGAATACGTCCTGATCCCCGGCGTCAACAACGCACCAGGTCATGCCCGTGAAGTGGCTGACTTCTTGGCCGGGCTGTCGGTCAATCTGAATGTCATTCCCTACAACCCCATTCGTGACTCTCCTTGGCCGGCCCCGACCGAATCCGAAGTGATCGCGTTTTGCGAAGAAGCTCGAAGCGCAGGACTTCGAACCAAACGCCGCCGCACCATGGGACGGGACGCCATGGCCGCCTGTGGGCAACTGGGAAACCCCAAACTCAAACGAGAGCGCCAGCGCGGCTCACGTTGATTCCGAAGACCTCCGCAAGAAGATTGATGGCTAGAGGAGGTCTCGGTTCCACTCGTGGAGGGCCACGGCGGTCGCCACCGACACGTTCAAACTGGGCACCGCCGCAGCCATCGGAATATTGACCACTTCATCGCACGCCGCCAGCACATCGTCGGGAATGCCCGTCGCTTCGGCCCCGACCAAGAGAACATCACGCTCGCCAGGCTCGACGCGGCGAAGATCCACCGAGCGTGGCCCGGTCTCGAGCGCGATGATCCGAAATTGGAGCGAACGAAGCCAATCCAACGCCTCAAACAAGTTGGATGCAACGCCCCACGGGATGCGAAAAACGTGTCCCACCGACACCCGGGACGCCTTGCGGTACAGCGGATCGGCGCAAGCGGCATCCAGCAACACTGCATCGGCCTCAAACCCAGCCACATTGCGAAAAATAGAGCCGATGTTGTCCACATCGGTGACACCGACCGGGACGACCACCCGCTTCCTTCCCGGCGTGGCCAAGCCGGCCAGACGGGCTTGGGGTTCCAGTTCACGGTGGTGAGGGCGATGCCCCGCCGCCAAGACCCCGCGATGGATTCGGAAGCCTGCAATCTGGATCATGCCCGCGAGGGAAGTGACGTAGACGGGTATGTGATCTGGCAAGCCGCGAAGAACATCTGCCATGTTGTCCAGCGCCGCTTCTGACAACAACAAGCTGTGCACTTGTTCATGGTGCTCCACAAATCGCGCGACCACACGTTTGGACTCCACCAAGAACAAGTCGTCCCGTCCACGCAAATCACGATCGCGAACATCGCGATACGGCTCAAGCCGGGGATCTTCGAGATCATCAATGGGAACAATCACAGCCGAGAACGCACGCGAATTTCGGCCGGTGCCGCAGTAACCACATGATGGGGTGGGACCGATTCGGTCAGGAACACACCGCCACCCACCACACATCCGCGTCCCACCACCGTGTCTCCCCCCAAAATGGTGGCCCCGGCGTACACCACCACGTCGTCTTCCAAGGTCGGATGGCGCTGCTCGGAACCACGGAGCACTCGTCCGTCGGCATCGGTCGGCAAAGAGCGAGCGCCCAAAGTCACCTGCTGGTAGAGGCGGCAGCCATCACCGATTTTGGCCGTCTCACCGATCACCACCCCGGTGCCATGGTCGATGAAGCATCGGGCCCCGATCTTGGCGCCCGGATGAATATCGATGCCCGTTTCAGAGTGCGCCATCTCGGCCAGCATTCGGGCCAGCACCCTCGCTTGACCAAGATGCAACTCATGGGCGAATCGGTACACCGCGATGGCCTTGATCCCGGGGTAACACAACCACGCTTCCGAAGGACTGGTCATGGCCGGGTCGCCCCGCTCCGCCGCTTCCAGATCGCCCGCCAACATGGTCCGGAGCCGGGGAATGGAAAGCACGACTGCGTCTTCCAACATGGGATGGGTGCGGGTGAGACCACGCAGGGCGGCCCGCAAGCGAACCCGCAGCAGATCAAAGGCCTCTTGACGGGCACGGTCTCGGGCCTCCCCAAGAGGGATCCGCTCCAAAGTGCCCGGGAGCAACAGAGGCAACACCGCATCCAAGACGCCTCGCGCTTCGGTCGGGGTCGGGCATGCATCCCAGGACTCGCAACCGGGGAATTCGTGCCAATCGTCCAGTGGGTCGTGGGAAGGCATGCTGGGGGAATCGTACGCCTCCTCGTGGTAGGGTGGAACACCCATGGCTGAGGAGCACTTGGATCTCGATGGCCTTCGAGCCGAACTCAACCGGTATCCCGAGGGGACGCCGATGGATGTGCTGTACGGATTGCTGCAGCGGGTCCAGGTCAGCTGCGAAGATGTGGCCTCAAGCATCAGCTTTGGTGACGAGGAATATGAGCGGAACCCCATCTGCTCGGGTCCGGGATGGGAACTCGTTTGTATTTGCTGGCGACCTGGGCAAACCAGTCCGGTGCACGACCATCGAGGCAGTGGCTGTGGCATCTTGGTGTTGCGAGGCACCCTGACGGAGACCGTCTTCGAGACCACCAGCGATGGCCCCATGGCCAAGACGGGAAGCCGTGATCTCCAGCAGGGAGAAATCTGCGCGAGCCATGACGACGACATCCACCGGATCGAAAATGCCGGGGAAGAAAATCTGGTCACCCTGCACGTCTACACCCCACCGCTGCGCGATGTCCGGCTCTTCGACGCCGCGACCGGCGCGGTTCGGCCTCTGACCTACGACGAAGTCACCGGACGACCCATCTACTCCGTGACGGGCTAAAGCCCCCGGCGGTGCTCAAGGCACCGGCGACGAACCTCATTCAGGTCCAATGGAGCAGTTGCCCCTCCGGCAACCAATGGTTCGTTGGCAAGTTCTCGAGCGGGTGGGGGTACACAGATCACGCGCATCATGGGCGGAGACTGATCATCGATCCACGCCGTACAGGGCCCGACCCGGGTACTCATCGTTTCCGCACGGGGATCGAACGCCAGGTGGTCAAGGACAAGTCGGACCTCCTCGGCGGCCGCGTGCACACGAATGCGAATCTCCGCACTTTGGTTCCAATGCCCCTGGACCAACCGCCCACTGAGACGAACTTCAGGCCGCAACAACGCCTCATCAAGCGCTTCCATCACCCCCAAGGCCGCTTCGTACGCATCGATATACCGCTGGTGCACCACCGCGGGGCCGTCGTGTTGGCGTTCCAAAATTTCCAGATGTTGAAAGACTTCCGCCGGCGAGAGGGACGAGTCAACCGGCAACGCTTGCTTGGCCGCGCGCAACGTGGATCCAGGTCGCCGGTGCATCCAATCGGCCAATTGAGCGGCTTGGGAGGAAGAGTCAGGAGAAGGGGAAGGCAAGTTGGGAGCAACCTTTCGGGAAGAACTTGGACAAACCTATACTGGAATCATGCAGTGCGATGAATGTGGCAAACCCGCGAACGTGCATGAGATCCGGGTTGAGAACGGCATGAAGACCGAACGCCATCTGTGCAGCGAATGCGCGGCGCAAGCCGGTCTGACCGCCCAAGAAGCCCACGTGGATGCACCGACAAATCCGGTCGAAATGATCAAACAAGTCCTCGCCGCCGGTCCCGAAATGGAAGTCCGTGCCGCGCCCGAGTGTCCAACGTGCGGATCGACCTTCGCCCGGTTCAGAAAAATGGCACTCTTGGGCTGTCCCGATTGCTATCAAGCACTCGAAGTACCGCTGCAGCCTCTGATCTTGCGGAGCCAAGCCGCGGAAGCCCGTGAATTGCCCGAGCACCAAGGGCTCCACCCTTCCAGTTTCAAATCCGCAAACCAACCCACCAAGACGCTCATTCGCTTGGAGCGTGAGCTCCAAGGCGCGATCCACGCCGAGCAATACGAACGCGCTGCAGATTTGCGAGACAAAATCCGGAAGCTCCACGAAAGCTCCGAACCTTCGGACCAAGCCGAGTGATCCTTCCCTTCGAACAGCATGAGGACGACGCGCTGCTCGACGTGGTGCTGATCAGCCGCGCTCGATTGGCCCGGAATATCTCAGGCGAACCCTTCGTCAATCGAGCCAACCGTGAAGAACAGATTCGCATTCGCGACAGCATCGCTTCGGCCTTGCGAGGACTTCCCGAACTTGGACTCCATTGGTTTGATCCCGAAACCGCTCCTTCGGCGGAAGGACAAGTGCTGTTGGAGCGGCACTTGGTCAGTCCCAAGTTCCTGGAGCCCGGCCCCCACCGCCTGGCCGGCTACCGAGAAGATGCCCGTCTCTCGGTCATGATCAACGAAGAGGACCACCTTCGAATCCAAGGTTACGGACTGGCCGGAGGACTGTCTTTGGCGTGGGCCAATGCCAAAGGGTGCGAACGCCTGCTGGATGAACACCTGAGCTTCGCCTTCAATGAACAACTGGGGTACTTGACCGCTTGCCCCACCAATGTCGGCACAGGGATTCGCCTTTCCCTCATGCTCCACCTTCCTGGGATCAGTTTGATCGGGGGCATGGATCGCATGCAGCACGCCGCCGACGACCTGAATCTGGAAATGCGAGGCACCAGTGGCGAAGGTTCCGAAGCCATCGGTCACCTCCACCAAATCAGCAACCGCCGAACCCTTGGGGTGGATGAAGAAGATCTGTTGCGATTCTTGGAAGAAGATTTCCTGTCCCGAGTGGTTCGTGAAGAACGCCGGGCCCGAGACACGCTGCTGAGCACCCGCCGCGAATTCCTTGACGACCGCGTGCAACGTGCTTTGGCCATGCTCCGCCACGCCCGCCTGTTGGGCGAACGGGAAGCTTTGGATTTGCTTTCTGAACTTCGACTTGGCATCGCCGTGGGTTTGCTTACGGGGGTTCCGCTCGAGACGGCAAGTCAATTGATGCAGCGCGTCCGCTCCGGGCACTTGACTCGGGCCACCGGATGCACGGAGGAAGAACCACTTCGGATCCAACGTGCCGATTTGGTACGGCGCGAATTGGGTGGCGACACCCCACCATCACCCCCCCCGTCTGATTCCATGTGAACAGTGCTCGGCTCAGGTGTCGACCAGGGCCGAGAGCGCTTCGGCAAGCGCGAGGTCCTTCTGGGTGATGCCATCGGCGTCGTGCGTTGTGAGTCCAATCCGTACGGTGCACCAGCGAATGTCCAAGTCAGGATGGTGATCGGCCGCTTCGGCCAAGAATCCAGCTTGCACCACGTAAGCGATGGCCGCGGGGAAAGATGAAAGTGTGACCTCACGTTGAAGCAGGTCACCTTCGCGCTGCCACATTGGATGGGATGCCAACCAAGTGTCGATTTCCGAGTCTTCAAGCTTCATGCTGTCCAGCGTAGGCTGTGGACATGGATGCCGTGCCCACCACCCGACTTGCCCCAAGTCCAACCGGCGGACTGCATCTTGGCAACGCTCGCACGTTTGTGGCCAACTGGGCCTTGGCCCGCCAGCGTGGGGGCAAGGTGCTCATGCGAATTGAGGATGTGGCACCGACCTCGACGACCACCACTTGGCAGGATGACGTCCTTGGCATCTTGCAGTGGTTGGGGCTCGATTGGGATGGCCCCGCCCTGATCCAAAGTGCCGAACTCCCGCCCCACCAAGCTGCTTTGGACCAATTGGCCGCCCAAGGATTGGTCTTTCCCTGCGCAAAAACCAGGAAAGATCTGCTGTTGGTCACCGCACCCCAGGAGGGTGATTTTGAAGCTCGGTACGCCCCAGAGCTGCGACCCGAGTTGCCGTGGCCAACCGATGTGCGCGATGCACCGGAAGGGCTTAATTGGCGGGTGAAGACGAGTCCGGGCGAAGTGCAGTTCACCGACGAATTCGCCGGGCCACAGTGCTTTGACCCCCACCGCGAGGTGGGCGACTTCATCCTCTGGACCAAACGCGGACAACCCTCCTACCAGTTGGCCTGTGTGGTCGATGACCATCGAACCGGGGTCAACATGGTGTTTCGGGGCGACGACCTCCTCTCCAGCACGGCCCGCCAGATTGTGCTGTCGAAATTGCTGGGATGGCCTTCCCCCAAATGGTGGCATGTTCCCTTGGTGCTGGATGAAGAAGGCGAACGCCTTGCCAAACGCAACAAGTCCATCCGCTTGACCGAACTGCGTGATGCCGGCATCCGACCGGAAGCCATTTTGCGTCTCTTGGCGAAATGGTGCGGTCATGTGGCCCCCCAAGACATCACCAGCATCCATGACTTTCTCGATGGCTTCTCCATCGACCGTATGCCTTGCACCCCTGTCCGGTGCACCCAAGCCGATCTTGATGCGTTGCATCAACCGTAAAAACAAACACAATGGATGGAGCGCTCCCAAAAGCGAAACCAGCTTCAAGAAACAATCACCCACAGGCATCCACGCACATGATCACCAACCCTCAACAACGAAATCCTCTGGGACTGATCTTCACGCTGGGGTGTCTGTTCGGACTTCTGTCCGGTTGCGGACCGTCCATGCCCCAAGAGCCCGTCCCCCTCAAAATTGGCGAACGAACCTTTGCCATGAGATTGGCCTGCGATCCTGCCTCGCGTGAACGAGGCCTCGGCGGCGTTCGAGACCTCCCCGACAACGAAGGCATGATCTTTGCCTTTCCCCAACGGTCGGTCCGGGCTTTTTGGATGAAAGACTGCTTCATCGACCTCGATATCGTTTTTGTGGATGATCGAAGCCGGGTCGTGGATCTTGGCCAAATGAAAGCAGAACCACCGCGAGGAGCGGAGGAATCACAAGCGGCCTACGAAATTCGGCTCCAAGCCGGGGCAGCCCGATCTCGAAATCCAGCACGCTTTGTGTTGGAGTTTGCCGCCGGAACAATCGATGCCATCGGACTTTCCATCGGGGACCGGGTGGAATTTGACGCCGAAACCCTGAAGTCGGTGGCCAAATAACCCGAATTCGAGAGGGTGTCGACCGATTCTTCCCCCTCGCCAACCCAACCCACGTGGACGGTGGTCTTTGCCGCCGAGGAGTCCTTTCAGGCCCAAGCTCAGCGTTGGGCCCGCCAGGTGGAGGCTCGCTGGGCGACCACGTTCGCTCGAATCGAATGGGGTACGATTCGAACCCCGGACGATTTGATTCGTGGCGACACCGTGGTGCTGTTTGGGCCAAAGGATCAACTGACACTCACCGCCGAGCAAATTCGTGAGCAGGGACGAAGCGTGACCCTGATCGACACCAACTCGGACCTCACTTCGCCCGAGCAACTCCAGATCCGCTTGGAAGCATTGCTGGAACAAGAAGACGAAATTCGCCAGCTCCGCAAGGACGAGGCCTACGCCTGCGCGCAGTTCCCGGCCCTGCAGGAAGCCGATGAACTGCGCCGTGAGCTCGAAGCCGCCGCGAGTTTTCAGCAAGATCTCCTGCCCGCATTCCCGGTGAAATCCGGAGACTTGGTGGTGCATGGACTCTGGCGTCCCAGCCGCTATTTGGCCGGAGACCTTCTCCGAGTGGAACCGGCCACCGATGGCGGGCTGGTCATTCTGCTGTGTGATGTCATGGGGCACGGAATCCCGGCCGCCATTGGCAGCGCTTTGCTGACCCAATCGTTCGACCATGCTCGCGAATCTTCGGGAGCGGACGCGGCGATGATTTTGGAACGAATGAACCAAGACGTCCATCGGGCCCAGCAGCGACAAGGAACCAGAGCCTGGTTCGCCTCGGCCATCTGCGCTCATGTCGCGCCCTCAGGGACCATCACCGTGGCCTCCGCCGGTCACCCACAAAGTCTGATCCTGAGCCAAGATCCTGAAGCCGCGCTGACCATTGCCGCCTCAGGACCACTGCTCGGAATCGACAACGCTTCGGCCTATCAGGCAAACACCCACCAGCTTCCCGAAGGCGGCAAACTCATCCTGCATTCCGACGGGTTTGAAACGCTGAATCGTGGCCGCAATTCTGCACAGGCCAATGTGCAGAACGCCTTGGCCAAGATTGGTTCCAGCACAGATGCCGCCGGTTTGATCGATCAGCTCGAACTGCACCGGGCCACCATTTTGGGGCGGACCGGACAAACCGATGACTTGTCACTTTTGTGCCTTGAACGATGTCAAGAACACGAGAAGACCAAAGCGCTTCGACTGGTCAGCTAGAAGATCCTGGGGTCAACCCCAGCGATCGAACCGTTTGCACCACGGTGCGACACAACACATCGGTTTCAACATGAATCGGATCGCCCACTTGCAGGTGACCCAGATTGGTGCGTTCCAACGTCTCGGGGATCAACGCCACCTCAACTGAGGTTTCATCTCGGTGCGCAACCGTCAAAGAAACCCCGTGCAGCGTGATCGATCCTTGCGGCACCACACTGGCCATCAAGGATGGGGGCACTTCCACCCGAAGTCGCCAGCCCCGAGAAGCATCTTCACCGTTGTGCAGGACGGTGCCACACGCTTCAACATGGCCTTGAACATGGTGGCCATCGACGGCATCCCCCACCCGCATGGCCGGTTCCAAATGAACCCGGTCCCCGACCTTTCGGTCAGACAGAGAGGTGAGGTCCAGGGTTTGCTGGATCACGTCGAAAAGAAGGCCGTCCGGGGCGGGATCAACCACCGTCAAACAGACGCCATCGAGGGCGATGGAATCCCCCGCTCGGACCGAAGGGAGCTCCGGTTCGGGACGAACCGTCAGACGAACCCCCGCCGATTGGGGCTCGGCGGCCAAAATTTCCCCGAAATGGCGAATCACACCCGTGAACATGGAGACTCCTCCTTGACGATGCGGACCTGAAGTCGAGATACTGGACAATTCACCATAGTCGCCCAAGCGGCAACTCCGAGGAGCCCATATGCCCCGCATGCAAAAGTTCATCCTGAAGGCCTTCCTGGCCATCACCTCTGGCCTCAGCACCCAAACTTTGGCCGAAGACGGGGTTCCGTTCGAAACCGCCAAAGCAATCGGACGACGGGTGGCCTGGACCGCGCCCCTGCCCGGTGGAGAAGTCCGGCACGCCGAACAGTTCGGGAACCAGCTGTATGTGCTGGACGAGCAGAACTTCCTCTCGAGCCTGAATCTCGAAAGCGGTCGCATCATGTGGAGTGTCCAAGTCACCGGCGAAGCATCAACGCCCGACTTCATCCACACGTTCGAAATGCGAAGAGGCCAAGGGCTGGCGGCCAAGGTCACCCCCATGGTGCTGGTGGGCTTGGGCTCAGAACTCCTGAAGTTCGATGGCACCAACGGCGCGATGACCAAGCGGGTCAGCATGGACCGACTTCCCGACACCGACCCCATTGAAGTTGGGAAGTACATGGTGTTTGGCACCAACCGCGGTGTGGTCCAGTGGTACAACCCAGACCTGGAGGTCCCATGGCGTGGTTTTGACTGCGGTGATGCCATGGCCTGCGATGTCTCGGCTGGTGGTGATTTGCTGGTGGCCGCGGCCCGAGATGGCGGGGTGCTTTGCCTGCAATCTGGGAACGGGGCCTTGGTTTGGCGCAAAAAACTGTTGGGGCCAGCCACTGGTCCGGCCGCCATCGCCGGCAACAAGGTGTACGTGTCCTCTGCCGACGGCTACATCCGGTGCTACAACCATTTCGACTCACCGGTCGCATGGGAACGTCTGCTGGAAGGGGTCCCTGCTGGGGGCCCCGTGGTCGCGGAAGAAGACTGCTACGTCGCCGTCCCTGGCAAGGGGCTCCATGCGTTCGTCGCGGCACCTCGCGATGAACCCGGCGGCGTGTTGTCTTGGATTTCCGCGAAAGCCGATGGTCAGATCGTTGCCCACGACGGCCGCACGTTGTTGCTTCACGATGCTGAAGATGACGTGCTGCGTGTGGTCCGCCGAAAAGATGGCCGCATGACCGCGGAAGTCCCCGCCGGAGCAGACCGGTTCCTCCAGACCACGGGACCGTTGGTGGCTTTCGTTGGAAAGTCTGGTGTGGTTGGCCTGAGCAAACGAAACTGATCACGATCTGACCCGTGCAAAATCCCCCAGACTTCGTTGCCGTTCGACGGGCCCTTCTGTCCGTCAGTGACAAGACCGACATTGTCCCCTTTGCGACCGCGCTCGCCGAGCGAGGGGTGGAGCTGGTGTCCACTGGCGGCACCGCTCGGGCCTTGGAAGCCGCCGGATTGACGGTTCGAGCCATCGACGACCTGACCGGTTTCCCGGAGATGATGGACGGCCGGCTCAAGACGCTGCACCCTCGAGTGCATGGTGGACTGTTGGCAAGGCGTGAACTGGAAAGCCACCGCCATGCGGCCGAGGAGCATGGCATCGATCCCATCGATTTGGTCTGCGTGAACCTCTACCCATTCACCCAAACTCTGGCTTCGGGCGCCCCTCCGGCCGAAGTGATTGAACAAATTGATATAGGTGGCCCAGCAATGGTGCGCAGCGCGGCCAAAAACCACTTGTGGACGGCCATTGTCACTTCACCAGCACAGTACGCAGGCATTCAAGACGAGTTGGATCAAAACGATGGGCAACTGAGCCTCCAAACCCGCTCCACCTTGGCCGCGGAAGCCTTCCGCACCACCGCGACCTACGACGCCGCCATTGCCACTTGGATGTTGGAGCACACCGGCTCGGACCAAACGGATTCTGTTGCCCCCCCCGTACAACTTGGCCTCTCCACCGGACACGCGCTGCGGTACGGCGAAAATCCCCACCAAGCCGCGTGGGCCTACCCCGCCCACTCAGGCGATGGCATCCTTCAGGCCAAACAACTCTCCGGGAAAGAGCTGAGTTACAACAACTTGGCCGATGCTGCCGCAGCGCTGGATTTGGTGGCTGACCTTGGCCAGAACGCCTCGGCCGCCGCGGCCATCATCAAACACACCAACCCCTGCGGTGCCGCCGCGGGCGAAGACCCCCTCTCGGTGCTCGACGATGCTTGGGCGGGTGACCCCGTCGCGGCTTTTGGGGGCATTTTGGCCCTCTGGTCTGAAGTGGATCTCCCCCTCGCCGAACACATTGCCCAGCCGGGCCGCTTCCTCGAAGTCATCCTTGCCCCCAAGTTCTCGGCCGAAGCCACCAGCCGATTGTCCGAACGATGGCCCAACGCCCGTTTGCTTGAATATGGCGAACTCAAAGCGCAGCCGGGAGGCACCGTGCTCAAGACCATTCGCGGAGGAGCGCTGGTGCAAGAGCTGGACAACCTGACCACCGACGCCACCGCTTGGGATCATGTGGCCGGGCCCAAGCCCGACCCGGCGACCCTCACAGCGGCGACGCACCTGTGGACCATCGTCAAACATCTCTCGTCCAATGCGGTGGCCGTGGGTGATACCCGCGGCTTGTTGGGTGCGGGGGCGGGACAAATGGACCGGCTGACTTCGTGTCGCATCGCCATCGAGAAGGCGGGGACACGATTGGCCGAATCCACCGGCGCTATTGCCACCAGCGACGCCTTCTTCCCGTTCTCAGACGGTCCCGAAACCCTGATCAACGCCGGTGTCAAAACCATCGTGCAACCGGGCGGCTCCAAGCGCGATCAAGAGTCGATTGATTTGTGCAACGAACGCGGCGTCACCATGCTGTTCACCGGCAAACGTCACTTCCGGCACTGAGCCCCGCTCGCAAGCGTGGGGTTCAACTCTCGCGAAGTTCAACGTTCCAATACGCGTTGTTCAAGAAAGCCTTCCAAGAACGGAATTGGACGGGTCCAACTCGCAGCTTGCGGTTTGGGTCGACCTTGGGACGCTGCGGCTTCCGTATGAGCACCATGTTCGCTTGGCCGGGGGTTCGCCCCCCTTTCTTAGCGTTGCACTTGTAGCACGCACACACCAGATTTTCCCAAGTGTTTTCCCCGCCTTGAACACGGGGATTGACATGATCGATGGTCAGATCTTTGAGGCGAAACCGTTGTCCGCAGTATTGGCACCGATGCTCATCCCGAGCAAAGATGTTCCGGCGGGACAATTTGGTTTCCAACTTGGGAAACTTGTCGTAAGAAAAGAGCCGCACTACTGGGGGGACGGGCAGTTCCAGCCGGGGCGTTTTGACCCACCGGTACTGATCTCCCTCAAGCTCACGCCGAACATCAGCAATGTCGCACCAGTCTGCGAAGTCGTAGGTCCGCATCCCCTCTTCTTCGACCGCGATCACTTCGGCCAACTGCTTGCACAACAAACTGAACGCCCGGCGGGCGGAGACAATACGGACGGCGGCGTAGAGACGATTGAGCAGCAAGACCGGCTCGTCGAGAGCCGCGCCCATCGTGAGGGTGGAGGCAGAGTCCACGATCGGAGTCCTTTCCGACATATCTCCACCATACCCCAAGAATTGGGAAAATCCGGCCAAGACCGATATGAGGAATCTGTTTGCCTTGGCTGGAATTTGGAGGCCAATAGGGCGTACTATTCATCCACAGGAGATTTGCTGCCATGGGTCTTGAAGCCACCATGCCCGTCGACAACATCCTCACCACCCAGGTGCAGGCCGTCATCAACTGGGCCCGTCGTTCAGCAGTTTGGCCAATGCCCTTCGCCACCGCGTGCTGCGGCATTGAATTGATGGCTACGGCCATGAGCCGATACGACTTGTCTCGCTTTGGCGCGGAAGTGTTCCGCTTCAGTCCTCGACAAGCTGACCTGATGATTGTGGCCGGTCGAATCTCCACCAAGATGCTGCCGGTGATGCACCGCATCTACAACCAAATGTGTGAGCCCAAATGGGTAATCTCGATGGGCGCGTGCGCCAGCACCGGTGGTGTGTTCGACACCTACGCGGTGGTTCAGGGTGTGGATCAATTCCTTCCCGTTGACGTGTACGTCCCCGGCTGCCCCCCCCGACCAGAAATGCTGATCGAGGGCGTTATGGCCATCCAGCGCATCATCGATGAGGACAACCTCCCCACCGACGGCAACGGCAAACGTATTCCGTTGAACTTGGCTTTGGAACCAAACTACGAACCCGCCGCCCAACCGGTGGACGTCAGCGTCGGCCTGTCCTGAATCGAATCTCTTCCCGCTTACGTGGACCAGCTCGCCTGAGCTGGGGCATGTTCAATGGTGAATGCATCCCCACTGTGCAGCAAGTCGAACGCATCGATCCAGGCGGTGCTGCCGACTCGAATCGACATCGAAGCGTGATCCCGTTTGGCCCGCCGCGACAACTCGAAGCAGAACTTCAAACCGTGGCTTTTCGGCGTGGCAATATCAGTCATGTCCAAGGCGATCGAGCGCAAACGCCGCCCCACTTGCTGCAAGCATGATTCCAACTCCGCCAACACAACCTCTTCCTCTCGGACACCAAATTCTGGCCCCACCGGACGGATGGACAGCACACCTTCCCGGCACCGAAATTGGGCCGAAGGCGTGCGGTAGTCGAAGGCCCCGGTCGAACGGGCATCGCGGTGGCTGAGAAAATCGTGGTTCATGCTTCCTGCATCGGGCGCATGGGGGTCAGACTTGCCGGGGGAAGTGAATCTCAGACCGCACAAACCGAATGTCCGGTCTGTTCGTGACTCTTGGTAGGATCGCACGAATGGGCATCGATCCCCAACCCGGCTGGATCTCTGGCGGCGACAAGCCCAAAGAGCCACGATTCAACGACCCCAAACGCGGCAAACGGCTTCAGACCGTCATGGCCGACGCTGGGGTGGCCTCACGCCGCGCGTGTGAGACCCTCATTGAAGAAGGGGCGGTCGAAGTCAACGGCATCACGGTCCGAACTCTTCCCGTGTTTGTGGACCCGGCCCAAGACCGCATCCTGGTCAATGGAGAACCCATCCGCCGGGAAGCTTTGGTCTACGTCATGCTGTGGAAGCCGAAGGGCGTGGTCAGCACCAATGCCGACCCGGCCGGGCGACCACGGGCGATTGATCTGGTTGGTCATCCCACCGGCGTGCGCCTGTTCCCTGTCGGCCGTCTCGACGCCGACTCCACTGGGATGCTGCTGCTGACCAACGACGGCGAACTGGCCCCACGACTCGCCCACCCCCGCTTCGAAGTGCACAAGACCTACGAAGTGGTGCTGGACGGTGATCTGGATGACAGCGCTTTGCGCAAACTCGAACAAGGACTGCACCTGGCCGACCGAGATCGCCCCGGCCGACGCACCGAACCGATCCGCTTGCAGTTGATCAGCCGCGAACGCCGCACCACCAAAATCTTGATGGAGCTGCACGAAGGCCGCAACCGCCAGATTCGGCGCATGCTGCTGCTCGTGGGACACAAGGTGCGCAAGCTCCACCGGGTGCAAGTGGGGCCAGTCAAGATGACCGGTCTCAAGAGTGGCACTTGGCGAGAACTCACGCCCGAAGAGCTCGAAGCCCTGCAGAACGCCAGCGCGAAACGCCCCGGGGAACGCAAAGGCCGCCAAGCTCGCGTGGGCAAAGTCCGCCCCTTGGATGCACGCGACAGCAGCACCCAGAAGGCCAGCGCGAAACGCAAAGGGACGAGTGCCGACCGGCCGGTTGACCCCGACCGACTTACGCCGGCTCAGAAGAAGGCGGAAGAAGCTCGAGCTCGGTTTGCGAAGACTGGCCGGGTTCCGAAGCCTCGTCGGGACGCAAACGGACCTCGATGATGTCGTCGGCGTGTGACTGACGAACCATCACAACTTGGGTTCGCACCAACTCGAGGGTGGCACAGAACATCCCCACCCGCCACGGTGCGGGACGATCGGCAAAAGTTGTCTGCAGTGGCATGACCTGCTCGGGGGAACGTCGCAAGTTGGCGATCAATTCCGACTGCAAGGTTTCCATGGGCACTTCATCGAACTCGATCACGTGGTCACCGACCCGGCGCAAGTCCACCCGTTCGGCCAAGGCCCGCAAGGCCGTAACCAAATCACCCACATGGGCATCTTCGAGATCAAGGCCCGGCTCGCTGCCCGGAGTGTGGGGCGGCGCTTGACGCGGACGACGACCCGCCGCCGCCCGTCCCAAATCGCGCAGTTCGGCCGCGGCATC
>CAXBRK010000044.1:0-14742 GCA_963978155.1 uncultured Phycisphaera sp.
GAACTGTGGATGCGCGGCGAGGGATATTTGGAATCTCGGGTGGAATTCACCAGCGGAGACCGGCCAGAAAATCTGATCCTCTTGGTCAGCGAGGGCCCTCGGGCCAAAGTGCGATCGGTTCGATTCCGCGGGAACGCCTCGATGAAGGGCGACCGTCTTCAACAGTTGGTCGAAGTAAAGCCCGCCATCTTGCTGTTGGAATCGGGCACGCTGGACGAATCCAAACTGGACGAAGACGCCAAAACGGTCCGCGATTTCTACCGGGGTCGAGGTTGGCGTGATGCCCGCGTGGATTGGTCGGTGACCCGGAGCCCCGACGACCGCGAAGCGATCGTGACGTTTTATGTGCTCGAAGGCGTCCGCTACCAGTTGGGTGATGTGCGTATCGAGATCGCTGAAGGTGAAAAGGCGGTGATGGATGCCGCTCAGATCAATGCATTGCTGGGACTCCAACTGGGCAGCCCTTGGGAACAAGCGAGCATTGATGCCGCCATCGTTCGGGTGGAATCTGGGTACCACGCCCTGGGCTATCTGGATGTTCGAATTGTGGATCGACCCGTCCGCCCCGGGCCGGGAGCCAATATTGATTTGCAGTTGAAGATCTCTGAGGGGCCTCTCTCCACGGTGGGGCAGATCAACATTCGGGGCAATGTGGTGACACGTGACAAGGTGATCCGACGTGAATTGGACTTGCGTCCCGGACGCCCTTTTGACAAGACCGGAATCCAAGAAGCTGAACGTCGACTCGACAATCTCCGACACTTCAGTGAGGTTCGGGTTCAAATTGAACCCGCCAAGCCCGACCAGCCGGGCGTCCGTGACCTGTTGGTTTTTGTTCGCGAACGCAACACAGGGGTGATCTCTTTTGGGGGCGCGGTTGGTTCGGACAGCGGGATCTACGGTGAATTCCGGTACAGCCAATCCAATTTCGATGCCACTCGTCCTCCCGAGTCGTGGGGTATCGATGGTCTTCGAGAAGGTTTCCGTGGCGGCGGTCAGAATTTCCAGTTGACCATTCAGCCGGGCACCGAACTGTTCCGGTACAGCCTGAATTTTGAAGAGCCTCGGGTCTTCGACACCGAGTGGGGGTTCCGCACCAACTTGACTTGGCAGGAGCGTCAATACATCCGACAGATCGAATCCTCTCGCCGGGCCACGGTGGGTGTGGATCGGAGGTTCGGCAACAATTGGAACGCTTCATTCAACCTCCGAAGCGACGCGGCGGAGATTGATCCATCGAACGACTCGGTCCCCGTCGAGTATTTCTTGGATGGCGAACGTTCCACCGTGAATGGCGTTGGCTTGCAACTTCGTCGTACGACGTTGAGCAGCTTTTTCCGGCCCACCGCGGGTGGCAGTGTGGAACTCTCTTTGGAACAAGTTGGATTCTTGGGCGGCGACTTCAGTTGGTGGAAAGCTGATCTGGAATGGACCCAGTTCTTCCTCTTGGGCACCGACGATCAGGGACGCAACCGGGTGCTGCGTTGGAATGCTCGCCTGGGCAATATTTTTGACAGTGTGCCTCGGGTCCCGCTGTGGGAACGGTACTACTTGGGCGGAAACTCACTGCGAGGCTTTGAGAACCGAACCATCAGCCCCAAATCGGTGCGGGCCAGCGATGGCGAGCCTAGTTCCGATCCCATTGGCGGTTCGTTCTTGGCTTTTGCGGGTCTGCAATACGAGCATCCCCTGGTCGGCGAAAATTTTGCCCTCGCGGTGTTTGTTGATTCGGGAACCGTTCTCACCGAACCTGGGGTGGAGTCCTGGCGGGTGGCGGCCGGTATCGGTGGCCGTTTCTATCTGCCCTTCTTGGGTCCAGTCCCCATGGCCATTGATCTGGCTTGGCCTCTCGTTCAAGAGGATTTGGACCAAACTCAGGTGTTGTCTTTCCGGGCGGAGCTGCCTTTCTGAGCCAAGGTCCCTCGACGGGGTATCCTGTACCACTTGAGAGCCAAGATCCGTGTGATCTTGTTGGAGACCGTGTATGCGAGTCGCAAGTTGGTTCCCATTGGCAGTGCTGGTGGGCTGGATCGGGGCCGATATGGCCGACGGCACCACCGCCAACTCCGCTTCTGCGGTGATTGTTGCCGTGGTGGATATCGAAGAAGTCATTGGTGGTCTTGAACAGCGGGCCGATGCCGAACGAAAGTTGCAGGCACGTGCCGCAGATATTCAGGCCAAAGGTGATGAGTGGAAATCTCGTTTGGCCGAAGCGGAGCGGGCCATGCAAACGGCCGATGGTTCCGCCGCCCAGCGTGAGGCGATTGTGGCGTTCAAAGATCTTGAGTTCCAATACGAAGCCAAAGTGGCGTATTGGAATGACCTCTTGGAAAGAGATCGGGTCAAACTGTGGCAATCGGTTTTCACAACGCTGCGTGAAGAAGTTCGCAAAATCTCCGAAGCCCGCGGCTGGGATGTGGTGGTGGCCGATGATTCCTCGGCCGAATTCTTCCCTTCTCGGGAAGCCCCCCTCGAGACCCAATACAAACAATTCATGCGTGACCGCCGCATTCTGTATGCCGGGCAACCGGTTGATGCGACCGCCATCATTTTGGACCAGATGAACCGAAGCTGGGCCGCCGGATCCCAAGGAGAGTGACATGAGTCGATCACGCACCATGATGTTGATGTTGGGATGCGGCTTGGTTGGCCTGCTTCTTGGTTTTTCGAAGAGCGCTGAAGGTCCGGTCGTGGTGGTGGATGTGGTGGCCGCCATTGAAGCTTCCGACGCTTGGACTCAAGAGGAGAGCCGCTTGGTTGAGCTGGCTCAGCAAATGCAAGCCGAGTCCGAGGCGATGAAGGATGAAATCACCACCATCCAAAATGATCTGCAGTCGGGCATCTTGACGCCAGATTCCCCCGAACGGATGCGACTGGAAGATCAGTTGCTGGAAAAAGCCAACGCGTTCCGAGCCATGCAGCGCACCATGGAGCTTCGCATCAACTCGGAGAACGCTCGGATTCTCGAGCAGTTGCACGGCTTGGCGCAGAAGGCCATGGCGTCTTTGTCCGCTGAGCGCGGTTGGACTGTGGTCTTGCCTCGCACTCCGTTTACGGTTCCAGAATCACTTGATCCAAACATCGTGCGTAGCGCGATTTTGGATCAATCGGTCCTCCATGCCGAACCTGTCGCGGACGTGACCACGATCGTGACCAGCCGGATGAACGAGCTCTGAGCCGTCCCACCACTGCTCAGGAAGTCGCCACACGCCTGCATGCCGAGGTTCTTGGCGATCCTTCGCGGAAGGTTGTGGGGCCGGCGGCTCCGGAGCATGCCACTTCGGATGATGTGGTTGCGGTTTCGGGAAGCGCATGGCTCGCGGTGGCCAAAGCCTCGGCCGCGGGAACCGTGGTGCTTCGAAAGCAGGATCTGCAGGCTTACGGTGATGCCGAAGACAAGACTTTGATTCTGGTCGAGGACGCCCCACTGCGGCGGACCCTCGAACTGTTTGCACCCGAGGAAGATGTCCCGGCCCTAGGTATTCATCCTTCTGCCGTGGTCGATCCCAGTGCTTGTGTGGGCCAAGATGTTTGTATTGGCCCGTTTGTCCATGTTGGGCCCGAGGCTTGCTTGGGCGATGGCGTCATTCTTGAAGCTGGATCACAAGTGGGGGCTCGGGCAAAAGTTGGTGCCCGGACCCGTTTGCGACGCCACGCGATTTTGGGTCGGGATTGTGAGCTTGGCCAAGACGGAACGTTGCACGAACACGCGGTGGTGGGGGGAGAGGGCTTCGGCTTTGATTATGCCCCAGGCCGACCTGCCCACCGTCTGCCTCACTTGGGTGCAGTCTGTATTGGGGATCGATTCGAGTTGGGCGTGCAGTCGTGCGTGGACCGTGGTCTGTTGACGAACACCACCATTGGCCACGACGTGAAAATCGACAACCTGTGCCAAGTGGGGCACAACGCCAAAGTGGGGGACCGTGTCCGCATGAGCGGCATGTCCGGCGTTGCCGGTTCCTCGGTGTTGGAGGATGACGTGGTTCTGGCCGGTGCGGCCATCGTGAAAGATCACGTCACCGTGCACCAAGGCGCCACCATTGGGATGGATTCTTGCGTTATCTCGGACGTTCCCGCTGGCGAGGTCTGGTCGGGATCTCCCGCCCGCCCGCACCGACAATTCTTGCGATCGGTCGCCCTCATCAATAGGCTGGCACGGTCGAAACCTGGGCATTCCTCATGAACGCTTCCTCTTCATCCAACCCGCAATCAAGCGCATTCCAGCGAACGGTGGCGGCGGTCATCGAACTGGAAGGCCCCGGACTGCTGACCGGCGAACACTGCCGGTTGCGTTTGCTTCCGGCTGAGCCCGGGACCGGTCGGGTGTTTGTTCGCACCGATTTGGAGCCGGCGGTGCAGATCCCCGCGCTGGTGAAGTTTGCTCGTCGAGCCGAGCGACGCACCATTTTGGAACTCGGCGAAGTCCGGGTCCAAACCGTCGAGCATCTTTTGGCCGCGTTGGCGGGGCTTGAGATCGACAACGTCCGAATTGAACTGGATTCAACCGAGCCTCCTGGCTTTGATGGTTCCGCCCAAGTGTTTGTTGAAGCCATTTTGGAAGTTGGCATCGTCGAGCAAGATGAGCCTGCCGCGGTGCTTCATCCTGAGAACCTGACGGCAGAATCCGAAGAGCAAGCCTTGGTCGGATTGGCGCCGGCCAAAGCCGGTGGCCTCGAAGTCATGTACGACTTGGACTACAGCCGTGACGATGGTCTGGATGATGGCCGCATCCAGCGTCAGTCGGTGGCTTTGGCGTTGACGCCAGAGACTTTTGCCACGGAGATTGCCCCCGCTCGAACGTTCTGTCTTGAAGAAGAAGCAGAAGCGCTTCGGCAGGCTGGTTTGGGGCGACATCATCGTGAAGGGGACATGCTGGTTTTTGGGACCGACGGTCCAATTGCCACCGAGCTTCGCTTCCCAGAAGAACCAGCTCGGCACAAGATCTTGGATTTGATTGGCGATCTGGCTTTGACCGGCCGCCGCATCCAAGGCCGGCTCTTTGCGGCCCGATCGGGGCATGAACTCAATCGGCGTCTAGCACTTTCGTTGGTGCATGATCTTCCGGTCGATCCAAAGCTTCTTCGCGAAGGTCGCGCCATGGACATTCGATCCATTCAGCGTGCGCTTCCGCACCGTTACCCCATGCTGTTGGTGGACCGGGTTTTGGAACTTGATGGTGATCAGAAAGCCATCGGCATCAAGAACGTCAGCATCAACGAACCATTCTTCCAAGGGCACTATCCCAATGTGCCCATCATGCCTGGCGTTCTTATCGTTGAAGCCATGGCTCAGCTGGGTGGACTGTTGGTGTCCAACACGGTGGACAACACCGGAAAGACGCCGGTCTTGTTGAGTTTGGATGGCGTCAAGATTCGGAAGCCGGTGACCCCAGGTGACCAGTTGGTCTTGGAAGCAGAGACGATCCAGGTTCGGGCCCGAATCATTTCGGTCCGATGTCGAGCAACCGTGGCGGGAACGCTCGCGGCGGAAGCGAGAATTCGCTTCATGCTCATCGAGGAGGACAGCGTCGATTGACGCGGAATACGCCATGACCATTCACCCAACTGCTGAAGTTGACGCCACCGCTCATATCGCTGATGGCTGTGAGATTGGCCCGTTTGCGGTGGTCGGTCCGCGCAGTCATCTTGGATCAGATTGTGTTCTTCGTGCACACGCGGTTGTGGGGCCAGACACCACGCTTGGCGACCGGTGCACGGTGCATCCTTTTGCCGTGGTCGGTGGCGATCCGCAGGACCTCAAATGGAAAGGTGAACAGGTCAGTCTGAAATGTGGAGATGACAACAGCTTCCGAGAGCACAGCAGTGTGCACCGGGGCACCGTGCAGGGCGGTGGGGTCACCACGTTGGGAAATCGAAATCTCATAATGGCGGGGAGCCATGTGGGACACGACTGTCACATTGGATCGCTGTGCATCATTGCCAACAACGTGATGTTGGGTGGACATGTGGTGGTGGGTGATCGTGCCAACTTGGGTGGTGGGGCTGGTGTCCATCACTTCACCACCATTGGCTCGGGGGCCTTCTTGGCGGGCTTGGCCCGAGTGATCAAAGACGTTCCGCCTTGGATGATGGTCGATGGTGCCCCAGCCGAAGTGCGGGGCTGCAACCGAGTGGGGATGCAGCGAGCACAAATGAGTGAAGAAGACATCCATGCGGTCTTGGAGTCGTACCGCATGCTGTATCGCGAGCCGGGTGGTGATCAAGAGTCAACGTGCGCGGTCCTGCTGGAGCGGTTCTCCGGCAGCGAGACCATCCAAAGCATTGTGGATTCCATCCGCGCGACGTTGTGCGGCAAGAACGGTCGAGCGCTCGAGAACCAGCGCACCCATGACAAGACGGTCGATCCTCGGGATCGTTAGTCCAGCGTGACGCCAAAGACCGCGGTGCAACCCGGTGCTTCCCCAATTTCAACCCGGTGCAGACTTGCCCCTTGGGGCATGCACTTGACCAGTGTTTGATACAGGTGCTCGGCGATGGCTTCGGCGGTGGGATTGCGCTGGTCGAAGGGTGCGGTTTCGTTGAGGTTGGCGTTGTGGAATGGCGCGATCACGCCATCGACTTGTTGCTCGATGGCATGAAAATCACACAGCAGTTCTTCTTGGTCGAGCTGGGGACCACGCACCGCCACGAGCACTCGCCAATCGTGGCCGTGCAAGGGTTCCCGCTCGCCTTGGATCACAATGGCGTGGGCGGCCGAAAAAGTTCGTTCAATACGCAATTCAAAAGGCACGCAACGATGCTAGCGTTCCTGTCATGACTGATGCGCCCTTGATGCTCTCTGTTTCTGGTGCCCGTGGCATTGTTGGGGTCACCATGACCCCTGCGGTTGCCGAACGGTATGCCGCGGCGTGGGGAACCCATCTGCGCTCGCAGACCGAAGGTGAGGTGCGGATTGTGCTGGGCCGCGATCCTCGTCCGTCGGGCGCCGAATTGGTGGGCGCTGCCCGCTGCGGTTTGCAGGCGGCGGGATGCGATGTGGTTGATCTGGGCATTGCGGCAACGCCCACCGTCGGCTTCGCCGTCGAGCGATTTGGGGCCGCGGGCGGATTGATGGTCACCGCCAGCCACAACCCGATTGAATGGAATGGCATCAAGTGTCTCGACCATCGAGGGGTCGCGCCACCGCCAGCGGTCGCCGAGCAGGTGATCGCTCGGTTCCAGAACAACGATGTCCAAACCGGTGGATCAGGTCAGAGCATCACTGATGATTCATTGACCAGGCAGCACGTTGAACGCGCGCTCGCGGCCGTTCCGGTTCGGGGCGTGCCAGGTTCGGTTGTCCTTGATTCGGTGAATGGCGCTGGATGTGAAGGGGGACGAGAACTCTTTGCCTCGTTGGGTGTGCCTTATGAGCACTTGTACGGCGAACCGCATGGTGTGTTTGCTCGACCGGCCGAACCCATTCCCGCCCACCTCGGTGACTTGTGCGATCGGGTTCGCGACTCTGATGCGGTGGTTGGATTTGCCCAAGATCCCGATGCCGACCGATTGGTGTTGGTTGACGAGCGTGGCGTGCCTATTCACGAAGAGTGCACATTGGCCCTGGCCGCCACTTGGGTGCTGCGGCATCGTGGCCCCGGTGTGTTGGTGGCCAATTTGTCGACCAGTCGCATGATTGACCGCATTGCCGATGGATTTTCAGGGGCCAAAGTGGTGCGTTCCGCAGTTGGCGAAGCCAACGTGGTGGATGTCATGGAGCAGTCAAACGCCATTCTGGGTGGTGAAGGCAACGGCGGCGTGATTGATCCCGAAGTGGTGAAAGTTCGGGACTCCATCACCGGCATGGCCATGGTTCTTGATTTGTTGGCGGAAGAAGGTCGACCGTTGTCTGCATTGGTGGCCGACCTTCCGGCGCTGGCCATGGTCAAAGAGAAGCGCGACTTGTCATCTATTGGTGGTCGATCAGCCGTTCCCGAAGTGCTGGCGGCCGTCCGCTCGACGTTTGCCGATGGTCAAGTCAACGACCTCGACGGAGTTCGGGTTGATCTGGCGGAAGGTTGGGTGCACGTTCGCCCGTCCAACACCGAACCCATCGTGCGGGTGATCGCCGAAGCCGATACCAAAGACCAGGCGGAAGCGTTGGTCGCGCGGGTGACCCAAGCGGCCAACCTGTAAGCGCTCACGAGGAAGGATGTGATTGGTGCAGTGTCGGCACCAGCGTGTCGCCGCCGCATTCGATGTGCACCACGAAGAAGCCGCCCGGCGAGTGGGCTTTGACTTGGGGCCACAGAATTTCACGGTCGGTGTCGGGGATCCCGATGTGCTCAATGTCCTCATCACGCACCCACTTCAACTCGCCTTCGTCCATGGTCATCGAGGTGATTTCATTTGGATCAATGGTTCGAGTGGCTTCGTAGACAAAGATCAGCCAGTGGCTGGTGTTCTCGTACGCCCGCTCACTGACCATTCCGAGCAGATGGACTTCGTTTTCTTGGAGCACGATGCCGGTTTCTTCATGAACCTCACGCACCGCACAGGTGTGCGGCGATTCCCCGTCTTCGACTTCAAGTTTTCCACCAACGGGGGAGTGCATGCCTGCATTGGGCTCTTTGGTGCGGTGGAGCAAGAGTCTTCGCCCTTGCCCATCGGTGAGATGCACCAGAACCGCGATGCGGTACGGGACACCGGCGTGATCAACGGGGGGGGTACTCATCGGGCCATCTCTCTGATCAATGTTTTCATTTCTCGCACCGCGTCGCGCATTCCAATGAGAACCGACCGGGAAACAATCGAGTGGCCAATGTGCAGTTCACGTACGCCCTGAAGCGCGGCCACGGGTTGGACGTTGTAGTAATTCAAAGCGTGCCCGGCGTTAAATCGCATTCCCGCTTCTTGGATTCGACGCCCCGCATCTGAGAGTTGCAGGAGGAGCGATGCCACTTCGGGCGCTTCGGCATCTCGCCCATGCTCATGGAATGCATGCGCATACGGGCCGGTATGAACTTCGCAGATGGAGAATCCCATTTCGGCGGCGGCATCAATTTGCTCAGGAAGCGCATCGATGAATGCACTGGTCGTCAGTCCAGCGTCATGCAATTCGTCGACCAGTGGTTGGAGTCGGGATCGACCCGAGACCAGATCAAGGCCCCCTTCGGTGGTCACTTCTTCGCGACCTTCGGGCACCAGCATCACGGTGTGCGGTTGGGTGGCGATCGCGATCTTGACCATCTCTGGTGTTGCCGCCATCTCTAAGTTGAGTTTGATGTGCACCAGCTCGCGAAGTCGCCGAACGTCTTCATCTTGGATGTGACGGCGATCTTCGCGCAGATGGACGGTGATGCCGTCGGCACCCCCAAGATGGGCCTCGGCCGCCGCCCAGACGGGATCGGGCTCCCACGTCCGCCGGGCTTGGCGGACGGTGGCCACGTGGTCGATGTTGACACCAAGTTGAATCACGTTGGTGAGCGTAGGGCGGGAATCAACGTTCCGCCACCAACTGTGCCGATAGATTCACATCATGCCCTTTGAAGATGCCCACGCTGCGATTCGATCGGACCTTGTCCGCCAAGGTGAGCGGGTTCAGAGCCTCTTGCTCTCGGCCGTCGAAGCTTGGTTTGACCTCGATGAGGACAAAGCCAACGCCGCGGTCCTGGCGGACGACGAGATCGACCGGATCGACGTTGAAATTGAACGGGCTTCCGTGCCTCTGTTGGCCATGGGGGAGACCGATCACGCTCGGATTCGCTCGGTCCTGACGGTGGTCAAACTGAACAACGAGTTGGAACGGATTGCAGACTGCGGTGTGAACATCGCCGAGATCGTGTTGCACCATCGAGACGATCTTGATCGTGCCCCGGATCCCGCATTTCGCGTGATGGCCAACAGCGTGGTTGGCATGACCCGGGACGCCGTGCGATCCTTTGCGGATCTGAACGAAGATTTGGCCGGCCAAGTGTTGGCCTTTGATGACACCGTCGATCGATTCCGGAACGAAATTCTCCTTTCGGCCGAACAGAAGGTCGCCGCGTCCGAGATGCCGGTCCGCTACGCCTTCCGCTTGCGTTCGACGGTGGCACAGCTGGAACGTGTTGCCGACCATTCGACCAACATCGCCGAGCAGGTGATCTATCTCCGGACGGGAAAAACCGTTCGGCATCTGCCTGATGGTTGGACCTCACCAACGGATCCAGCGTAAAGGTTCGGGCCACCATGCCTTCATTTGATTCCGGAGCGTTTGCCGCGGCGGGCCAGTCGCATCTCCTTGAGCGTTTGGATCAACTTTCCGGTGCCCAAGCGGCTCGGTTCCAGCGTGATCTCGAACAGTTGGATCTTCCCGTATTGCAGCGGTTGTGGAGCATCCAAGAGGAGTGTGCAGATCAGTCGGCTCCTGAGCCGCCAGTCTTGGTTGAATTGAGCGATCGGGCGGTCCGAAGTGACGCATTGTCCCGAGGTCAAGCCTTGTTGGCTGAGGGCAAAGTCGCTTGTCTCACGGTGGCGGGCGGGCAGGGCTCTCGCTTGGGCTGGGATGGACCAAAAGGGACGTTCCCCTCGGGTCCCATCACTGGCGACTCGTTGTTCGAACAGTTTGCGGGTCAAATCGAGCGTGAAACCAAGCGCTACGGCCAAGCCGTGCCTTGGTGCATCATGACCAGCCCATTGAATCACGAATCAACGGTGGCTTTCTTCGAGCAGCATCACCACTTTGGTCTGGACCCAAGCACGGTTCATTTTTTCACCCAAGGGGTGATGCCTTCGGTTGATCGAGAATCAGGGAGAGTGTTGCTGGCCGCCGCCGATGCCATTGCGTTCAATCCAGATGGACACGGTGGCACGCTTCGTGCTTTGGCCGGTTCGGGCCTGTTGTCGAACCTGCGTCGCCAAGGCATCGAACATTTGTCTTACTTCCAAGTCGACAATCCTTTGGTCAGGGCACTGGATCCGGTCTTTTTGGGATTGCACATCGGGGACGCCGTCTCAAGCGGCGAAGTGACCAGCAAAGCCGTCGCCAAACGTTCCGCCGACGAGAAGGTTGGTGTCTTCGGCGTTCAAGATGGTCGGTTGACGGTTTTGGAATACTCCGATCTCGCCCCGGAGGTGTGTGAGGCCACCGATGTTCATGGGAAATTGAAGTTTCGCGCGGGGAACATGGCCGTGCATGCTTTCGGTTTGGACTTTTTGGATCGACTGACCAAAGGGACGGGACTGCCGTTCCATCGTGCCATCAAGAAAGTGCCTTTCTTTGACGAAGCAACGGGTACGGTTCAGGACCCACCGGCTCCGAATGCCGTCAAATATGAGACGTTCATTTTTGATGCGTTGCCCTTGGCCACCCGTCCTTTGGTGGTGGAGGCGGACCGGGCCGAGGAATTTGCCCCAATCAAGAATGCCGAAGGATCGGATTCGGTACAGACCAGTCAACGGGCCCAATCGGGCCGAGCGGCCAAATGGTTGACCCAGTCCGGTGTGCAGATTGCTCAAGACACTTCAGGACAACCGGTCGCTCAAATCGAAATTCGCAGCTCCACCGCGACTTGTCCTGAGGATCTGGCCTTGTGTGAACTCCCGGAAAAATTAGGGCCCGAAGAACGGTTCTTGGTGTGAGGCTCTGAGCGCCGTGCCGGGTAAACTGTCGCCATGCGAGCAGTTGTGACCGGACAAATTGGTATGGACAAAGCCGACTACCTTCGCCAAGTCGTGGACTTGGCGGGGCAAGGCGGAGACCGCATCGACTCTTTCCATGTCGGAAAGATGATGTACGAAGAAGCCCCTGATGTTCGGGATGGTCGGATTCTTGATTTGCCCATCTCCCGACTGGCCTCGCTCCGTCGGGCGGCATTCAAGGACATCATCAATCGAAGCCATCCCATCGAAGATCACCCTGACTTGATCGTCAACACCCACGCCACGTTCCGCTGGCGACACGGGTTGTTCAGTGCGTTCGATTTCGATCAGATGCAAGCGTTGCAACCCAATATGTTCGTGTGTCTGGTGGACAACATTGAAATGGTGCATGCCCGTCTGCACAAAGAGCATGAAATTGACGCCACACTGAAGGATTGCATGGTTTGGCGTGAGGAAGAGATTTTGGCCACCGAGTTGTTGGCCCAAGCAATGGGTTGCCCCAACGACTTCTACATTTTGAGCCGGGGTCGGCACAACGCCACCTACGAGACTTGTCGGCGGTTGGTCACCCGTCCCGAGATGCGGAAGGTGTACCCATCGTTCCCCATGAGCCACGTGGTCGACATGCCAGACGTCTTGGCTGAAATCGCCAAGTTCCGCGCGGCTCTGGCCGAGCACTTCATCACGTTTGATCCCGCCGATGTGGACGAGAAGCTGTTGCTGGACCGTGCGATTGCCGCCGCCAAAGAAGGCAAAGACTTTGTGGATGTGGAGCCCCATGAATTTGGTGGTGGCTTTGATCAAACCGAGGATCTCCGCATTCCAGTTCGCGAAATCCTTGACATCGCTGGAGACATCGATGGTCAGATTTATATGCGAGACTTCAAACTCATTGATCAGTCGGACATGATTGTCTCACTGGTGCCGGAACTCCCCGGTGGTGTTCCAGGCTTGTCTAGCGGGGTTGAGCGCGAACTTCAGCACGCTTGGGAACACACCAAGGAGGTGTACGTGGTGTGGAAGCCGGCCAAGAGCCCAAGCCCCTTTATCACCGAAACCGCAACCCGAATCTTTGCTTCGGTGGATGAAGCACTTGCGTGGTTTGAAGCCAAAGGAATGTTCGGGACCAAGAACCTGTTTGGGAACTGATTGTGCCCCGTTTCCGTTTGACCGTGGCCTATGACGGGTCCGCCTACAGCGGATGGCAACGACAAGATCCGCCTACGGGAGAAGTGATCAGAACGGTTCAGGCCACCCTGGAGGACGTGGTTTCTCGGGTGGTGGGTGAGCCCGTGGTGGTGCATGGGGCTTCCCGCACCGATGCCGGTGTTCACGCCAAGGGCCAGGTGGCCTGCTTTGACTATCGCGGACAGGTTCCGGTCGAGCGTTTGGCGGCCGCCATCAACAGTCGTCTGCCGGATGATGTGCTCATCGTTGATGCGGCTCCGGCACCCGAAGACTTCACACCATCATGCGAGGCGGTGACCAAGCAATATTCCTACACCTGGGCCCACGGTGGGAAACACGGCGTTCTTCGGCCGCTTTTTGATCGTCATTTTGTAGCGTTTTCGGCTTACGCCTTGGACCCGGCACCGATGCACGAAGCGGCGCAGTCTTTGGTGGGCACGCATGACTTTTTGGCGTTCACCAAGATTGATCATGGACGAGAAACCACGGTCCGCACCATTCACCGCTGTGATGTGGAGGGCATCGACGAGCACCGCCTGCGCATCGTGGTTGAGGGATCGGGCTTTTTGTACAACATGGTCCGCATCATCTCGGGCACTCTGGTGGAAGTGGGACGCGGGCACCGAGAGGTTGAATGGGTCCGCGCGGCTTTGGCATCACTGGATCGCAGCCAGTCTGGTCCCACTGCACCGGCCCAAGGACTCTGCCTTGAGTGGTTGCGTTACCCCGACGAACGATGGCACTGGACCGCAGAGACACCATGAGTCTTCGCATCATGCACATCTCTACCCGGCTGATTCGAGGCGGATCACAAGAGAACACGCTGTTGACGTGTCGAGGTCAACGCGATCGTGGCCATCACGTGGCGTTGGTCCATGGTCCTATTCATGGTCCCGAAGGATCCATGGCGGATGATGTGCCCGCCGGAATCGAACGGATGGAGTCATCGCATTTGCTTCGCGACCCGGCACCTTTTCGTGAGTGGCGCTGCGAACGTGAGCTGCGAACCTTGATTCGCAATTGGAAGCCTGATGTGGTGCACACACATTCATCCAAAGCGGGCATATTGGGTCGAAGGGCCGCTTGGTCAGAGAGCGTCCCCGCCGTCGTTCATACGGTGCATGGCATGCCGTTCCATCGCCACCAGGCATGGCCGCTGCGCAAGTTGTACGTCGCGCTCGAACAACACGCTGCCAAACGTTGTCATGCTCTCCCGGTGGTGTCTTGGAGCATGCGTGATCAAATGCTTGAGGCCGGGGTGGGCACGCCCGACCAGTACCACTTGGTTCGCAGCGGTATGGATGTCGAGGCTTTTCGAGCACCGATCGACCGTCAGTCCACCCGAGCGTCGTACAGCTTTGATGCGAATCACATCGTCATCGGAACAGTGTCCCGGATCGCCGATCTGAAAGGTCATGACGATCTCTTGCATGCGATGGCCCCTTTGATGCAAAAAGAAGAACGCCTTCGGTTGCTCTGGGTGGGGGATGGCTGGAGGAAAGAATCCCGTTTGGCTTTGGCCCGGAAGCTTGGCATCGCCGATCGGATTGTTGTGACAGGAATGGTGGCTTCTTCGGAGATCCCCTCGTTGATCCAATCCTGCGATTTGCTGGTGCATCCTTCGTACCGTGAAGGATTACCCCGGGTGGTGGTGCAAGCGATGTTGGCTGGGGTTCCGGTGGTGGCCACCGATGCGGATGGCACGCGAGAAGTATGTGTTCCCGAGAAGACGGGGCGACTGGTGCCCATCGGTGATGTTGAAGCTTTGCGCTCTGCCCTTCAAGATCACCTCGACCATCCGCAGCGCTCGAAACATTGGGCCGAAGAAGCCGAAGCCTTGGTTCGAACCGAATTCACCGTCGATGCCATGGTGGATGCGTTGGAGGCGCTGTATGCCAAGTTGTTGGCTTGAAGCGGTGGTCTTGCTGTTTGGCCAAACGTTTGGTTTGGCTGCGGATGATGTTCGTCCCAC
>CAXBRK010000045.1:0-14726 GCA_963978155.1 uncultured Phycisphaera sp.
GATCGGCTGAAGTTTGAGCCTCGGGATTCCGGCGAGCCTCACCGATCGCCAAGCCGTACAACGCTTGGGCCCAGTCCAGCAGTTGAGGATCGTCGGGATTTGACGCCGAATGAAAATCAAATGCCAGCTCAGCGTCCAGCCAGCGACCGGTGGCCAGAAGTGCTGCGGCATATTCAAACGTCATGTTGGACGCCACCCGATCCGATTCTGAAACCACCGACAACAAGCCCACCGCCACGCTGGGCCGACCCGAAAGCCGTTCAATCCGAGCATGCAACAAGCGAAGATCCCGGTCGTTGGGTCTTGAAGCACGCAAACTGGCGATGCGATCACGCGCTGCGACGAAAGCGCCTGCCTGCAGATCAAGCATCGCCAACCCAACTTCCGCCGGATACGTCTCGGGCTCCAAAGCCAAAACAGATTCGTACAGGGTCCGAATTTCCTTGGGGTCGGCATCAGAGGAAGAGGACAGAACTTGGGCCAAGAACAACGCCGTTTGCAAATCTTCAGGCACCGCGGTTCGGGCCGCTCGAAGCGTGGCCACGGCTTCTTGGGTTTGCCCCATTTCGGACATCACCACCGCCGCATTGCGTTGGTAGGCCGCGCGTGATGCTGGATCGACGCTCAAGTCCGCGGCCTGCAAAAATCCATCGACGGCCTGTTGGGCCTTGCCGGAGACTTGGTCACGCTTCCAACGGGCCAGATCGATCTCGGCCCGCAACGCCACGACGTTCGGATCGCGGGGGGCCACCTCAGAAGCTCGAACCACAATGGCTTGGGCCTCGTCGTACTTGCCGGTGTCCAAAAACACCGAGGCCGCTCGCAACGCCTCCGGATCGGCCTTTGCATCAGGAGCTCTAGGCCCAGAGGCATCGCTTCCGCATCCAGCACACCATGCCAAGGTCACAGCCAGCAGCAGAGGCGAAAAAGAGGACATCTTGCCATTCAGGATTCGTCGCATGCCCGCGTATCATGCTCGATCCATGACTGACGCGTCTCCCCCCGCTGCCGAATTGCCGAAGACCTACGTTCCCAGTGAGCATGAACCCTCGGTTCGTGAGGCCTGGGATGCCGCGAAAGTGGGACATGCCGACCCCACCACAGACCGACCGGCGTACACGCTGCTGATGCCGCCCCCGAACGTCACGGCGGCCCTGCACCTTGGACACGCGTTCAACAACACACTCCAGGACATCTTGGCCCGGCACCATCGCATGCGGGGGTATGAAGTCCTGTGGATGCCCGGGACGGACCATGCGGGGATCGCCACCCAAACCGTGGTGGAGAAGCGACTGTTGGCCCAAGGGCAGCATCGCACGGAGTTGGGCCGCGAGGCCTTTGTGAATCTGGTGCAGCAGTGGAAAGACGAATACGAAGCCACGATCACTGAGCAACTGCAAAGCCTGGGATGCAGCGCGGACTGGGCTCGGCAGCGGTTCACCATGGATCCCATCTGCGCCAAAGCCGTGCGTTTGGCCTTTGCCAAATTGTTCGCCGATGACCTCATTTATCGAGGCAAGCGTTTGGTGAACTGGGATCCCGTCAGCCAGACCGCACTGGCCGACGATGAAGTCGAGTCCCGCGAAATCGACGGTCATTTTTGGTACCTCCGGTATCCCCTCGTGGACGACAACGGCGCGGCCACCGGTGAGCAGGTCACCGTGGCCACCACGCGTCCAGAAACCATGTTGGGAGACACCGCCGTCGCGGTGAACCCCGACGATCCGGAGCGGGCTGCTTTGGTCGGCCAACGGGTTAAGCTGCCTTTGGCCAACCGCATCATCCCCATCATCGCCGACGACTACGTGGTGAAGCCGGATGCAAACAGCGAAGACCCCAAAGCACGCATGGCCTCCGGTTTCCTCAAGGTCACCCCCGCCCATGACCCCAACGACTGGGACATTGGGCAGCGACACGGTCTCGAAGCCATCAATGTGATGGCCCCAGATGGCAGCATCAACGCGGAGTATGGCTGGACCGACGCGGAGGCCATGGAACCCGAAGCCCAAGGGTTGCTGGGATTGGATCGATTTGAAGCTCGAGACAAACTCATTGAAATCTTCCGGGAACGAGGACTTCTGGAAAATGTCCGGCCCCACCAACACGCGGTTGGGCACTCGTACCGATCCCATGTTCCCATCGAGCCGCGCCTTTCCGACCAGTGGTACGTCCGGGTCAGCGACGACCGACTGGTAGGAGAAGCTCAGCGGGCGCTGCAGACTGAACAACACACGCAATCAAGCCCAAGCCGCAAGAGTGGCGCGGCCTCTGCAGCCGAGGGAGATGAGACCCTGGCGTTCCATCCCAGCCGGTTCGCGAAGACGTACGAATCTTGGCACGCTGAACTTCGCGATTGGTGCATCAGCCGTCAACTCTGGTGGGGCCACCAAATTCCGGTGTGGTCGAAAGCCGTTCCAACCGCAGAAGCGGAAGCGGTCGCCGAGCATTGGCGTGGCCGCGGAGTGGCAGTTCAGGTCCAAGAGCCCGAGGGCGGTGCTTCGCTGGTACACGTGTGTCCAGAAGCCGATGAACTTGTGCCCGCATTGGAATCTGAAGGCTTCGTTCGGGACGAGGATGTCCTGGACACCTGGTTCTCCAGCGCCTTGTGGCCGCTGAACACGATGGGCTGGCCCGAGCCAAATCAAGACGAGTCCACCCGCGGACTCCTTGAGAAGTTCAACCCAACGTCCGTGCTCGTGACCGGCCGCGACATCATCACCCTTTGGGTCAGTCGCATGGTGATGTTCAACCGATACTTCTTGGACGGCGCTGGACCGGTGCCATTCCGAGATGTCTGCATCAACCCCATGATCCAAGACGGGCACGGCCAACGAATGAGCAAGAGTCTGGGCAACGGGGTGGACCCGCGTGACATTATCCATTCCCACGGTGCAGATGCCCTGCGTTTCACGCTGGCGCAGATTGCCACTGGAACCCAAGACGCCCGTCTTCCCGTTGACATGGTCTCCCCCCACTCGGGCAAGACGTTTGCCCCCGAAGAAATCACTTCCCCCGCCGGCTATCTGGTGGCGGCCCCCACCCAAACCTGTCCCGACACTGGAAAGACACTGGTCAGCCCGTACGGAAATGCGGCTGGTCTGGCGACCCCGAGCGAGGAGACGCCGCTGGCCAGGAACACTTCCAGTCGGTTTGACACCGGACGGAATTTCTGCACCAAACTTTGGAACGCGGCCCGATTTACCGCGAGCCGACTGGATCGACTTTCTGAAGCGCCAGCCAGCATTGACTTGGACCAGCGTCCACCAATCGATCGGTGGATGGTCGGCCGCATCGGGAGTGCTCGGGCACGCATCGACCAGGCGGTGCAGGAATACCGCTTCGCGGATCTCGCCGATGCGTTGTATGACCTGTTGTGGCGCGACTTCTGCGACACGTACTTGGAGGCCGTCAACCGAACGGCCAAAGACGACCCCACACAGCAGTGCATCTTGGCCGAGTGCTTGCACGCCATTCTCCGGCTCTTGCACCCTGTCTGCCCGTTCGTCACCGAGACCATTGGCCGGTCCATTCCTCGGGGCAACACCTCGATTCCTGGATTCGAATTGCCACTTCAGGATGGTCCCATGGCGCTTGCCCAAGCGCCAAATGCTGCACCGCTGGAAGATTCACTGGACCAACTTGTGCGGCGAGGCACGCTGCTGATCGATGAGATTCGCCGTGTTCGCGCTGAGCGGCAACTGAAGCCTCGTGACGAAGTGATCTTGCACGTTGGTGGTGAAACGCTCGCATTGATCAACGGGCTCGATGGATTGGTGGAGAGATTGGCGGGTGTGTCCGAAATTTCTGCCGATGCTGCTCCCGCCGCGGCCGCGCCGGCCACTTTTGAAGGCCAAAGCTTCGCGATCCAGACCTCGGGTGGTTTGGACCCAGCAGCTGAGCGGGCCCGATTGGAAAAAGCGGTGGATCAAGCCAAGCGTTCGGTTGAGGGGTTCGAGAAGCGGTTGGCGAACCGGAACTATGTGGACAACGCGCCTGAATCCGTCGTGGCCGAGACCCGCAAACGGTACGAGGATGCGAAGCGTGACCTTGCGGCGGCCGAAGCAGCCCTCGCTGCGGTTCAGAACTGAACCAACAAGCACCACCACCGACCCCTCGCCTCCCAAACGCATATGCTCGGAGTATGCGTACCAGATGGATCCTGTTGCTCCTTGCCGGTTGCGGTAGCGTTCCGTTGAACGAAGAGATGACCTCTTCTCAACCCGCGACTTCAGCCCTCAACACTACTCGGGTCCCCAGCGTGAACCCGGGCCAGTCGAGCGTCAGCCAAGTCCCGATGACGGCCTTGAACGCCATCAACACCGACATCGAAATTGCCCCATGGTCCTTTGCGGGGAAATCGGGACGCATCATGTCCACCGACCACTATCTGATTCGCAGCAACATTCGGTACGAGCGGGTGATGGATCGCTTGCCCATCCTGCTTGAACACGCGATCTTCCGATATCAGACCGCCTTCGGCACCCTCCCGGAGCCCAAGTCCACCTTGGACACCTATGTGCTTGGCGACCGCAACCAATGGTTGGCAAAAACGAGACAAGTCCTGCCCCAGCAGGCCGAGTCTTTGGCTTCCATCGGTCGGGGTGGATTTGCCGTCAACGGTACGGGCTATTTGTATTACATCGATTGGGCCGGTCGAGACCGGGACACCTTCGCGATCGCGGTGCATGAAGGCTGGCACCAATATGTGCAGTCCACATTCCGTGAAGACATTCCCTCATGGTTGGATGAAGGCATCGCCACCTACATGGAAGGTTTGCGATTCCGACCGGCCGATGACAATCCAGCCTTCCGGCCTTGGGACAACTGGGAACGCCGGCGGCGACTTCGCGATTCCGCACGCTCAGGCCGACTCATCCCTCTGGAGGATCTGCTCGACCGCCCCGTCCAGTCGTTCATCGGAAGTCGCCGCAACGAGGAACTGCTCGGCTATTACGCCCAGGTCTGGGCCTTGGCCTTGTTGCTGGCTGATCAAAAGGGCCCTTATCGGGATGGCTTTGAACAAATGCTGCAAGACGCCGCCAACGGTGGATTCCGCAGAAAAGTGATGAACCACCCCGCCGTCATTTCCCGTGGGGGGCGAGGACGCAACGCGCACTTGGGCCGCTGGGCGGCCATCGCGTATTTCGGTGATTTGGAAGAACTGAAGGCCGCCTACCGAGAAAAAATTCGCGACTTAACGAGCTGAGAGGCCACTCAGACCCAAAATTCTCGGAACCCACTGCATCTTTCACTGGTGAAGGCGTTCGATCACCTGTAGGCTCGACCGATGCGCGATCTGGAAGATCCAACCCAATTTGGCAACGCCAACCGTTCACAGGTGGAAATCCGTCAAGCCACGGAAGACGACGCCTGCGCTATCCTGGCGTTGCACCAAGAGAGCATCAACGACCAAGATCTTCCCCATGAGCAGAAAGCCATGGGGCTGGATGTCCCAGCCGACCTCGAGCATTTTTCCGGCACATACATCGGCTCCATCCACAACCGATTTTGGGTGGCGATCGCACCAGAACAGGAAGCAGCGACTTCAGCTTCACGCGAACGCGTCATCGGAATGGTCGGCGTTGTAGCGACGAAGACCGATGTGGCAGAGATGCGCCGGCTCAGGGTGACACCAAGCTTCCGCCGCCAAGGCATTGCCGCACGTTTGCTGCAGGCGGCTTTGGCCCATTGCCGGGATCAAGGATTCTTGAAGGTCCTGTTGGACGCCCGGCTTGAGCAGACCGCGGCGGTCCAATTGTTCGAGCGAGAAGGATTTCAATTCAGTCGGAATCGAGAAACCGCCGGTGTGCATATCCGTGAGTTCTACCTTGACTTGTACGGGTCGGACTGAGAGATCCCACGACAATTTCCATTGTCGATCTTGCCAGCCCAGCTTGCTTGAGCACAAGCCCCATATCCAACACGAATGTTGAACGATGCCACTTGGCTGGGCTTCGGTCGCTGATCCCCAAACACTCCGAAAGCACCGAAGCACGACGCCGCCCTTTTCCACACCTTCGGCGAGCAAGGGCCAACACCTCCAACCAGACGGAACCCGTTGCAGGAGAATCAGCACTTCAGTACTCGAGCTTTCGTCCTTCTGACGCCCCACCACCAAGAGGGCGTGATCGTCAAGAACCGCAAGAGAAGTGAATGGCCCGGAGCACTCTTGCCCCATCCACCGAGGAGGTGAATTGGGATGAAGACGACCAGTATTCTCTGAGTCCAGGCCGACCACTGATGGCTTCATCCTCAAGACACCTCCCCCGTCATGTCCTGAAGATGGCTGCGAAGAATTGAGGTTGTGAAGCACGATCTCTCCGTCGTACACCAAGGCATGCCCCCCAAGGTCCGTACTCAAACTTTGCAACAGAACCTCACTTTTCGAAGGATGAGACGCCACATCGATCATGGCCCAGGGTATTGATGGCTCATCTGACGGCTCACCATCAAACCAAGAGCACAAAGAAGCCCCGCCCAACAAAAGTGCACCCACCAAATCCTGACCCCCGCCCTCTGACCACAAACATTGGATCAAGATGGAAGGTAAATCGGGAGTAGAACCCAAGGAACGTTCGTCGAAAAATTTCTCTCAGCGTTGCTCTTTCGCGCACGCCATGATCGCTTCACCCAAGGCAAAAATGTCTTCAAGTTCGGTATGCAAATGAATGCTCACCCGAACCATGGTCTGATCGGAAAGGGCATGCATGGGAACCCGAAGCCCAAACCGTTGATCAAAGTCATGCTCGAATTTCAAACAATCAATGCCCTGCAGAGACGCAGGCAAAGGCACCGAACACATTGCGGTTCGGGCAGACTCTGGAGTGATGCTCTCCGTCCCAAAAGCCATGGTGAAGGCTTCGTCGACTGCCTGTGACCCGGCCCGCTGGTAATCGCGAAGGGGTTCCCATCCGCCAGACAACTCTTCCATGTGGTCCCAAGCTTCCGGGGCAGCCAGCCAAGGCGACCAATCCCTGGTGCCCGTCCAGTGAAAAGAACGCGAGAGGCCTTCGTTCCAGTGATGGCTCGTAAGCAGAGCAAAAGTATTTTCCCGATGTTCTGGAGCCACAGACAAAACCGCTGCACCAAGTGGAGCACCAGCCCATTTGTGGAGGTTGCCCGCAAACCAGTCGTACTCGAGGTCTCGCAACACCAGAGGATCTTGACCTGGCACATGGGCACCATCCACCAAGACCGGCACCCCGCATGACTTGATTTTGGCTACCAACGACACCCAAGGCGTTCGGAGCGCTGACCCGCTGGTAATGGCATCCAAAATGCAAAGTGAGGCACCCGCATGAATTTCCGCCATGACGGCATGTTCCAAGGCCTCGGCGTCAAAAGGCAAGGTCACCGGCACCTCAATCGCAACGGCCCCGGTTTCTTGACAGCGTCGTTTGAGTGCCTGCCGAACGGCGTTGTAGACATGCCCCAAGCACACGACTCGATCACCAGCCTTGAGGGGAACACTTCGCAAGACCGACTCGATGGCCGTGCTTGCATTTTCACAAAAGACCAATCCTTCGGGATCTGCCCCAAGCCGCTGCGCCATGCCGCAACGAGCCTCGTGCAATTTGGATTCCAATTGGTCGGTCAGCATGCGCATCGGGTCGGATTCGACAGACGCGGCAAGGCGGTGTTGGCATGCCACGGTCCGGCGGAGCCGAGCTCCATACGAACCGTGATTGAGAAAACGCGATTCTGGAGCCAATGACCAATGGTGCAGTCCGGCCCGCCCCCGAAGCTCCAAAGGGATCGGGGAAGTGTCCCACCAACGCTGCAAGGGATGTCGCCAGTCGTGAGAAGAAGGCATGGGTGAAGTATGACTTGACTGCCCTCTGGACATCAGAAGTGAAGATTTTCACCCAAACTGACAGAAATTGACAGTCAGCGGCATCACAACGCAGACAAACCCTCACGAAACCCTTACCGTTCGGTCGATGTTCGGGAAGCGAATGGAGAATCCTGCAATGTCCCACCCCCTTGTCAGTCTTGGTCCCGGCGCCGGCTACCGCACCCACATCGTGGCCGAATCCGATGCCAAGCACCAGCCCGAAGCGCTGGCCGGCCTCCGAGTGGTCTCGGAAATTGCCGCCGCCCGTCTTGCCGACGAAGAACAACCCCGCCGGACAGCAGCACCCTATCCGGATCATGATGGCCAGTTGAGCGAAGGCAACGGGCAGCATGATCGACGCGAGAGCAAACGAGACGGCGATTCCACCCGCCGTCTCGGGCGCTCCCGCAAAAACCGCGCCCAAGACGACGCTGGCACACACCTCGATGTGATCCGAAGATGGCGACCACGCGGACGCTTGGCACGGTGGCTGGGATTCCTGGATCACGAAGACGCCATCGCGACGCCTTCCGGCACCAGCATCCCCAACGCCTTGGCTCGCTATCGGGTCAGTCTGCTTCAAATGCGGCGCCGGGCCGAGCGTATTCGGACCACCCCGCACGCTCATCTGTACCGCTCACCAAACCAGAGCCAAGAACACAAACCACGCTCTGCACCAGAAATCACCACTCCTTCCCTCTTTACGGAGACGCCTTGCCATGACGGGTTCACAAGCACAAGGGCCACTCAATCTCACACCGCGGCAGCTCGATCTGCTGCGGGCATTTCGGACGCATCGAATGAGCCATGCTTGTTCACCGACCATGCAAGAGCTGGCGGACGTCTTGGGCGTCAGCAAAGTCACCGTGCACGAGCACGTGAAGTTGCTCGTCGCGAAGGGGGTTCTGACACAGGAACCGAATCGAACCCGCTCCTTGGCCCTCGCTGAGGACGTTGTCCTTCCCGACGAAGAACGATCGCTGTCCTTTCCCCTGGTGGGTCGGGTGGCCGCGGGACTCCCCATTGAAGCGTGCGCTCAGTCCGAACAGTTGGATCTCGAGGATTTGTTTGGGCCGAGGGTCGGGGAACGGCATGGCACGTTTGCTCTGGAAGTTCGAGGCGAATCCATGCGGGATGAAGGCATCCTTGATGGCGACTATGTTCTGGTGGAACGCCGACAAATCGCAAGAAATGGCGAGCGGGTCGTCGCACTGATCGGCGAAGACGAAGTGACGCTGAAGACGTATTTCAAAGAGCCAGATGGCATGATTCGTTTGCAACCGGCCAATCCTGATTTTGAACCGATTCTTGTTCGAGAATGCGTCATCCAAGGGGTGGTGATCGGCGTCATGCGCCGCTATTGATCCTCGATCGAAAATTCCGTCGGCTCACTCATCCTTGGCCCGGTATCCTCAGCGTTCTATGCCCCCCACTGCGCTCCTGCTCGAAGGTATTCACGACGCGGCAGACGTTCGTCTGCAAAGTGATTTCATTGATGTTCAACGAGCACCCAGGCTTTCAGACGCCAACACCGAGACGCTGAAAGAAGCCATGGCTATGGGTATTCGTTCGCGGACACACTTGGACGCGGAGACCTTGCACACGCTCCCGGCGCTGAGTGCTGTGGGGTGCTTCTGTATCGGGACCAATCAGGTTGATTTGACCTGTGCGGCCGACGCCGGCATCCCCGTGTTCAACTCTCCGTTCTCCAACACACGCAGTGTGGCTGAACTGGTCATGGGTGAAATCATCTGCCTGCACCGGAAGTTGTTCGACCGGTCATCCGGGATGCACCAAGGGCGGTGGAAAAAATCAGCCAGCGGAGCCCATGAAATTCGAGGGCGAACCCTAGGCATCTTGGGCTATGGCCACATTGGCGCACAAGTTTCGATTCTTGCCGAGGCCATGGGCATGCGAGTGCTGTATCACGACCATCAACCCAAGCTTCCTTTGGGCAATGCCAGTCAAGTTGACTCGCTGGACACGTTGCTGCAAGTGTCTGACGTGCTGACGATTCATGTTCCCGACACGCCGTTGACCCAAAACATGATCGATGCGGATGCGATTGCAAAAATGAAGTCCGGTGCATTTCTACTGAACAATGCACGCGGCTCCATTGTTGATCTGGGCGCGTTGGCGGTGGCGCTTCGAACCGGTCATCTTGGGGGGGCTGCAATCGATGTCTTCCCTGAAGAACCCTCAGAGAATGACTCTTCATTCGGTCACGAATTGTGTGGCATCGAGAACGTCATCCTGACCCCGCACATTGGCGGTTCAACCCGCGAAGCCCAAGAGAACATCGCGCGGGATGTTGCAGAGAAGATGGCCAAATTCTTGACCACGGGCAGCACCATTGGCGCGGTCAATCTTCCCGAGGTCGCGCTCCGTGAGCGACCTGACCAACTTCGCATCCTGCACATTCACCACAACGTCCCTGGAGTGTTGAGCCGCCTTCACGCAACGATCGCGCAAGTTGGCCTCAACATCAACGCTGAAGCCCTTGATTCAAATGCCCACCGATCATGCGTGCTCTTGGATGTGGATCCAACCGATGACCCTGCGGTCTTCCAAGCGCTGGGGGCCATGCCCGAAACCATTCGACTCCATACATTTCTTCCCAAATCTCCAGAACCTTCCTCCGCCCCCCCAGTCTGACCGCAGACGAGACCCGCGGACAAGTCGACCAACACGAGAGTGACATCCATGCTGCAAGTTCTTTCATTGCTGATTTCACCGGCCATTCTCAGCGAAGTGCCACCCGCGCCCTCCACCCGCTTTGAGCCCCTGACCGAAACAATCCACGGCTTTGAAGTCCGCGACGATTTCCGCTGGCTTGAACCTTTGGAATCCGAATCCGAAGAAGTCAAAGCCTGGACCGACCTGCAAAACCAAAGAACAAGAACCGCTTTGGACGCGCACCCCAAGCGTCAGATGGTCGAAGATCGCATCGAAGCGCTGTACCGAGTCGACAGCATTGGTCTTCCAACCGTTCGTGGCGAACTTCACTTCAACCTCGAACGTCGCGGGGAAGCCAAGCAAGCGTCTTTGATGCGTCGTAAAGGCGCAGAAGGGGAAGCTGAAGTGATTCTTGATCCAGCTTCTCTGGACAACGACGGCCTCACGGCGATCGACTGGTTTGCACCAGACGCCACCGGCAAACATATTGCCTTCGGGCTGTCTCGAGCGGGTGACGAGATGAGCATCTTGCACATCTTGAATGCCGAATCTGGGAATTGGCTGACGGAAGAGATCCCCGGAAAAGCCGAGTTCTGCGGCTGGCGAGGCAGCACCGGATTTGTCTATGGCATTCTCACCGACCCCAATGATGCGTATTCACGGGTCTTCCGTCACCACACCATTGGCCGGCACCCCCGGCACGACGAAACCTTGTTGACGCAAGAATCACCGAGCCGAATTCCCGATCTCCGCCTGCACGACGGAGGCCGATGGGCGGTGGCGGTGCACTTCGAAGGTTGGAGCAAGCAGGACATCTTGGCCGCGCCAACATCCAAACTTCTCAAAGAGGGTGAATCGGCCCTGCAACCGGTGGCCATCGGATACGAAGCTCGCTTTGAACCACAGTTCGTGCACGGCGACGCGTTGTACATGATCTCCACGCTGGGAAATTCAGGCGGTGCGTTGTGGAAAGTTGATCTGTGGCGTCCAGACCGTGAACATTGGCAACAGGTTTTCACCCCCGCCGAAGGATCGGTTCTGCAATCGGCCTCCTACTGCCGCGGCGAGTTGGTCTTGACCGTCGAACGGGAAGCAGCCACTCAGTTCTTCGTTAGCAACCTTCAAGGCGATTCCATTCGTCCCGTTCCCCTGCCCGGCATTGGCACGGCTTCTATCGCGGTAGAACGAAGCAGTTCAACCGCGTTTGTCAGCTATGCATCCTTCAACACCCCAAACCAAATCCTGCAAATTGACCTCGCAGACAATCAGACCAGCGTGTGGGCGTCCCCCGATCTTCCTTTCGATCCGGAGTCGATTGACGTCCAACGTGAGTGGTGCATCAGCAAGGATGGGACGCGGGTTCCGATGTTTGTGGTGCGGAAGGCCGGCAGCGAAGGCCCCGCGCCAACCATCGTGTATGGCTACGGCGGCTTCAACATCACCATCCCCCCGCGATTCATCGGCAGCATGGTGCCTTGGATTGAAGGAGGCGGCGTCTATGCCTCGGTGAACCTGCGTGGCGGTGGAGAGTTTGGCGAAGCCTGGCACCAGGATGGCATGCTGGCACGCAAACAAAATGTGTTCGATGACCTCCGCGCTGCTGGTGAACATTTGGTGACGGCCGGCATCGCCAAGTCCGACGCTTTGGTTGCGATGGGTGGTTCCAACGGAGGATTGCTGGCCGGCGTCGCCGCCGTGCAGCAATACGACCTCTGGGCCGGAAGTATTTCGATGGTGCCCTTGTTGGACATGGTGCGCTATCCCCAGTTCCTGATGGCCAAATTCTGGATTCCTGAATACGGGGACCCGGAAGTGAAGGAAGATCTGGGCTGGATTTTGCCCTATTCCCCCTACCACAACGTGGTGGAAGGACGTCAATACCCCAGCGTGCTCATCACCGCTGGAGAAAACGACAACCGTGTCCATCCCATGCACGCCAGAAAACTCGCCGCTCTGCTGCAGCGCGACACCAAGGACGAAGCGGCCGCACCCATCCTGCTTTGGGTGGACCGGGAAGCGGGTCACGGCCGGGGCAAACCCATGGATCTTCGAATCCGTGATGCGGCGGACCGAATTGTGTTTGCCATGCAGTGCACCAAGTTCGGAGGCTAAAGTTCTTGCCGATGAGAGTCTTGTTGGCCAATCCACGGGGGTTCTGTGCGGGCGTCGCAATGGCGGTCGAAGTGGTCGAGCGACTCACCAATGTTCTGAACGAGCCAATCTACGTCTACCACGACATCGTGCACAATCGGCACGTCGTCAACCGCTTTGAAGCCAAAGGCGTGGTGTTTACCGAAGCCATCGAGACCATTCCCGAGGGATCGATACTGGTGTTCAGTGCTCACGGAGTCAGCCCGGAAGTGCGGAGCAAAGCCAAGGGACGCAACCTGCGTGCTGTCGACGCCACGTGCCCGCTGGTCACCAAGGTCCACGGGGAAGCAATCCGCTATGCGAAAGCTGGACTGGACATTTTGCTCATCGGTCACGCCGACCACCAAGAAGTCATTGGTACCCGCGGCGAAGCTCCCGGAGAGATCCGAGTGATCGAATCGGAAGCAGACGCCGAAGCCATCGAAGTCGATGACCCCACCAAGGTGGTGTACTTGACCCAAACGACGCTGAGTACCGACGACGCGGGACGCATCATCACCATTCTGAAGCGCCGGTTCCCCGAGATCAAAGCCCCTCCTGGCGAGGATATTTGCTACGCCACGACCAACCGTCAAGGCGTGGTCGCTGAGTTTGCTAGCCACGTCGACCGCGTGCTGGTCATCGGCTCCTCGAACTCTTCAAACTCAGTCCGTCTCGCTGAAATTGCTGAAAATCGCGGCACCAAAGCCATGCGCATCGATGATGTCCGTGAAATTGACCCCCAATTTTTAGAAGACGCCGAGCGTGTTTTGGTGACGGCAGGAGCAAGCGCTCCTGAAGACTTGGTGCAACAGGTCATCGCCCATCTGCAAGCCAATTACAACGCGGACATCGAAGTCATCGACGCTCCCGGAGAAGCGATGGAATTTGCTTTGCCAGCCACCATGCGAAAAGTGCTGTCCGCCGAGGGACACGAAGTTCCGCGAGAAGGCATCTCGATTGATGCCGACCGGGTGACACGCGATTGGATGGAACGTGAAGCGATCTCGTTCACGCCAATTACCGCCGAAGGCGATCGATTGTGAATTTTTTCGACCTGAATCTGGCTGGCTTGGAATCGTGGTGCTTGGATCACGACCTTCCCAAATTCACCGCCAAACAACTTCGCAACTGGATCTGGAAACACGGCGTCCTTGATCCCGAAGAGATGACCAATATTTCTGCCAAAGCCAGAGTGGCCATGCAGGAACATCTGACGCTGCACGAGTCTGCTGTGGTCACCGAGCAACTCGCAAGCGACGGCACTCAGAAGTTGCTCACCGCATGGCCCAAACCTGATCAAAGCAAGTCCCTGCCCATCTTGGATCCTTCCCGGGCCACAGAGTGTGTCATGATCCCGACGGAGTCACGCCGCACCGCCTGCGTCTCCAGTCAGATTGGCTGTCCGGTGGGCTGCAAGTTCTGTGCGACTGGCCTGGGGGGTCATGATGGCAACTTGACCGCAGGGCAAATTGTGGAACAGGTGCATCGTTTGTCTCACCTTGGGGGCGGACGCATCACCAATCTGGTCTTCATGGGCATGGGGGAACCACTCGCCAATTACCAAGCGGTGACGGAGGCCATCCGTCTTCTTCACGAACCGGATGCCGCCGGACTTGGAGCACGCAGGATGACCATCTCCACGGTTGGCCTTCCCCCCGCCATTCGGAAGCTGCTGGACTTTGAAATACCCGTCAAGCTCGCGCTGAGTTTGCACGCCCCAACGGATGACTTACGCCGAGAACTCATCCCGTGGGCGGCCTACAGCACCATCGATGATCTTCTTGATGCCTGTGCCGCATGGTTTGATCGAACCGGTCGGGAAATCACTTTGGAATATGTCCTTCTGGCGGGCGTCAACGACCAACCGGAACATGCCCACGCCCTGGTTGATGTGGTTCGTCGCCTGCGGGGTTCGGTGAACCTGTTGCGATGGAACGAAGTTGAAGGGTTGCCATTTCAGCGGCCGACCGATGACGCCGTCATCCGCTTCCAAAGTGTTCTGAAACAAAACAACATCAACGCCATCATCCGAAAAAGCCGAGGGCGAGACATCGCAGCGGCGTGCGGCCAACTCAAACACGAA